>NZ_BAABGA010000068.1:0-76731 GCF_039541335.1 Novipirellula rosea
TAGCAGTTTTTCAATTCCAACTTTGCCCAGGTCTCCAAAACAGCACCTTTTTCATCAGTCCAGCCTTTGGCCCGAAGAACGTCTAAACGCGCAACATCAAAAAGCGTCAGCTTACCAGCGATCGATGGGGCGATCGAGAATCTCGCGGAGCAGGACGGCTTGCTGGATCCCTTCGGGGCTTTGCAACAATCGCAGCAAATCGGCCGCGACATTGCCGGTCATTTGCGGCCCCGGAGCAAATTGAGGGGTCGCGTGAGTGCCACTCTTTTTCACTTTGGCCATCGCTTTGGCGGCGACCGATTCCGCTTCTGCCGCCGCTCGTTTCGCTTCTTCGATCTTCCGCTGCCGCTCTTGCCAAGGACTCGGTTCGTCCTCGACCACTTCGGCAACAAAAATTTCCTCTTCCACCTCGCGTATCATTCGCTCGGTGCGATGGTTGCTGTACTGAGGCCGCTTACGCTGCTCGGGGACCGCGGGTTGAGCTGCGGCAGGACGGGCTGCTGGCGGTGGATTTTGGTTGCCCGCGTTCGCTTGACGACGCTGGGCAGCACGACGCAGAAAGTCTTCGAGATCACCAGCCATGATAGTTTCTTCGGTTTTGATTTACTCAGTGTCGCCACGTCCTCGTTTGCACGAGCGGGCAACCCCAATGGAACATCTGCTTACTCAGCAATTCTACCATCCCTGGTGACGTGTCAGTGCTGAAAAATGGGGGTTAGTTGTAGCAGTAGTCGTCAAGACTTTCGTTTTGTTTGCCACAGGATCCGAAACTCTTGACGAGTTTCGCTACCCTAAAATCAAGCTGTGACGAAACACTAGTCTTTACCATAATTCGTTTCGACCACGTGACGGCCTGTTCCCGCAATCGTCTTCCGCATTTCGGTATCCGCACTGACGTTCTGCAGTTTGTAGTAATCGAGGATGTGCAGGTTACCACTGCGGAACGCTTCGGCCATCGCTTCGGGCACCGAGGCTTGAGCCAAGACCAACGATGCGCGGCTCTCTTCGATTTTGGCCTGCATCTCTTGTTCTTCAGCGACCGCAGATGCTCGTTTACCTTCGGCACGGGCTCGCGCGACTTGCGTGTCGGCTTCGGCTTGATCCGCTTGCAATCGAGCTCCGATGTTGGCACCGACATCGATATCGGCGATGTCAATCGAAACGATTTCGAACGCGGTTTGCGAATCGAGTCGTTTGGCGAGTACCGCTTTACTGATCACGTCAGGATTCTCGAGCACCGCCTTGTGATTGGTCGCACTACCGATCGCACTGACGATCCCTTCTCCGACGCGAGCGATGATGGTTTCTTCGGTTGCACCGCCGATCAATTGCTGCAGGTTTGCACGCACGGTCACGCGAGCTTTTACTTTCAACTGGATGCCGTCTTTAGCGACCGCATCGAGCGACGGTTTGACCGATCCACGCGGCGGGCAATCGATGACCTTCGGATAAACACTGGTTTGCACCGATTCCAGAACATCACGGCCAGCCAAATCGATCGCCGTGGCTTCGCGAAAGGTCAGCGAGATCGTCTTTGCCTTCTTTGCCGCGATCAGAGCTCGGATGACCTGCTGGACATTACCACCGGCCAGGTAGTGAGCTTCGAGCGCCTCGCCGGTGATCTCAGGATCTTCGAGTCCTGCCTGAGTCGCCATAATCTTGCTGCGTACGATGCTGCGGGCATTGACCTTTCGGAACGTCATCCCCAACAGGTTGAAGATAGAGATGTTTGCACCGGTCAGTTGCGATTGAATCCACAAACCGAAATAGCTTGCGAACACAAACAACAACACCATCATCCCCGCGAACAGAACCAGCGCACCGATCAAAATCGGCACCGTCGCGTCAGGCAACTCTTGAGCAAGGAGGGCAAGTTTTAACATCGGGTGCAATTCCAAAGGGGAGGCGAGCTCAAGTCCAACGGGGAGGCAAACTCAGGCTAAAACACTTGCGGTGTCAAAGCGAATCGGTCAAGGAGGCATCTCTGCCCCCTAATGTCCCGCTCCGCGAGGCCAATGTCAACTATGGCAACCCCTTACCATGGCCGACAAACACGCTCTACCAATGCAGGATTAGTCGCCAATGACATGCTGGAAGCCTATCCCACAATTCCAGCCGGTATCGAACGGCTAAACATGCCGGTTTAATTCGGGCTCGAATCAAGATCCAGCGTATCAAAATCGAACGATTCAGGCGGGTTTTCGAGCGACGGTGGTGACACAGGCGGCTCCGATGTTTCTGGCGATACCGCCTTAGCTTGCTCGGCCGCCACACGCTCGGCTTCGCTGATCGGACGAACGTAAATCTTTCCCGCTTCCACCTTAGTCACAATGATCGATTGTCCCGCGTCGATCGGCATTCCTAAACTAACCGCATCCAATCGCACGTCGTCCACCTTGACCAAACCGCTGGGCAGCAGATGGGTTTTTGCAATCCCGATGTGCCCCACCAAATCGTCCAGCGGAGTGCCGTTAGCGAGCGTCCGCTTGGCGCGTCCTTCGTTCGTTTCCCCGGGTCGCCGATTCAAAATTCGGCGGCCAATTGGGGTGTGCGGCCAGACGCGGATTACGGCAACGAAGATCAACGGTGTCGTGATTGCGACGATGATCAACAATGTAAAACCGGCGGTCATGCTGTGAGCAAACGCCACCGCCAACGCCGAGACGATCGTCACCACCGCAGCGATCCCGACCAATCCGCCCGTCGGAATCATAAACTCCAAAACCAGCAGAATGTAAAACAGCAAAAGCAGGCCGTACGCGTAGTAGAGCGGCATTAACTTTCTACCGCCTCGACCACGATCCGCGTTCCATGGATCTCGAACACTCGCACCGGATCCCCCGATGCAATCGGAGTCCCATCACTGACCACCTGTACGATCTGGTCACCAAATCGTGCCTTGCCCGCGGGACGTAGCGGGGTGGTAGCGGTTCCCACTTGGCCTTGTAAATGAGTGTAATCGGCAAGTTTTTCGGCTTCGTTGACCGCGGCGGTATCAGGCGGTTCCATCGTCAAACTGCCCAACAGCGGCACGTGTGGCATCAACATTCGAAACGCAATAAAGCCACCGATCAATCCGAACCCGGCAAACAATGCCGTCCAGATGCTTTGCGTTAACACTTGCAACTGATAAACATTTCGCGGCACGATAAACGTCTGGCTCATCAACACAATCCCAAGCACGGTCAAACCGATCCCGCCAATCCCAAACACGCCAAACCCCGGCACCACGAACACTTCGATCGCAATACAGATCAAGCCGAGTGAAAACGCTAACAGCTCGAGCCATTCGGCGGTCCCGGCCAAAAATTTGATCCAAAAATACATTGCGAAACAGACCACGGCGATAAACCCTGGAATTCCCAAACCGGGTGCATTCGCTTCGGTCGACAGCGCTGCAAAGCCGATGAATAACAATAGAAACGCCAATGCGTGACTACGGCCAAGCTTTTCAACGAACCGCACCATCTTGCGATCCGTAACCGGCGGCGGAGTCCCGCTCAGCCCAACGCGACGCGAAACATCATCAACCGACGATGACTCGCCATCGGCTAATCCCAACGCGATCGCTTGAGCGGACGTCAAACCCGCAGCCAATTCGATCCGTTCACCTCGTTGCCATCGATCGCGTTCCGCTTCCACGTCGGCCGCACCTTCGATCAAGTCCGATTCGGTGGCGTAACGAATCCGCCCCGTCTTTCGATTCGTGTAGCGATAGACCTCCAGATTCGGGTCCAACAATCCGCGGATCAATGCGGCCGGCCGCTTGGTGGCGCGTGCAATCTGCTCGATCAACTCATCATTGCGAATCACCATCGCTGCATCGATCGCCTCGGCCCCGGGACCACCAAGTTTGGCGTTGGGATTCATGTACAGCGGACGACACGCTATCGCAATCAGCGCCGCGTCACCGCGAGCTTCCCCTTGCACATAGCCGGCTACGGTCTGCAGCGGAGGATCTGGCTGAGCGAACCAAGCAGCCAGGGTCGCACTTTGACTTAAACTTCCTCCGGGCGAATCGATCGAGACCACCCATGTATTGATTTCGCCCGACTCGAGCGTCGCAGTTAAATTACTTTGCCATCGGCGTGACCGCCCCGAATTGATCGAGCCAACCATTTCCATCAACACACCGACCGGATCCCCGAGTGTCTGTTTGGCGTCGAGCGGATTGATCGCAGCTAAATCGAGCAACTCGGCGGCCTGGTCGTCGCGATTGACAATGCCGGATGCGATGCGTGCCGTTCGCAGTTGGTTGGCATCGATACGCAGTGGACTTTCGGCGGTGGACCAAATCGTTTCGCTGGTGATCTCGCCACTGGCACGCAATTGATTCAACGCTTCGCCCGCAGCAAACACCTCACTGCCGTCGACCTTGGTCACGCGAGCCAGTGCGATTCCGGGATCGGTTAAAGCAGTGACCACCTCGGGCGGAAACAAACCTCGCCGGGCCGCGATCGATCGATAGCTGACCTCGATCGTTTCATCCGAACTGGTCTCGTTTTTTGTTGCGTTGGCGATCACGCCTGACGTCGAAACGATCAGCAGGTCCGATGCCAAAATCGGCAACACTAAATGACCTTCGACCGTTCCCTGGACCCATGAAACCACTCGCACGCGGCGAAGATCGGGCCCCGTCATCGCTCGTGCTAATCGCAGCGCGTCCTCGAATCCGGTTTCGCCCAGCGACGCTTGGCTATCCTTGTCATCGCCAACCGCATAGCGAATCACGACGGTCACACGAGATTCATCGGTCGACGATTCTGCCAACCGATTCAGCTGAGCCAGAATCGATGCGGTGCCATCCGCCGTCAACGTGGCGGGCATGTCGAGCACGTACCCCACCTTGACCCGGTCCGCTTTGGACTGAGGAGCGTCCGCATTTGCATCGGCCGCTGGCACCGACGACGTTGCCAAAGCCAACACCCCCGCCAACAGAAAAGGCACGATGCCTCGCCCAAGGGCAACGCGAGCGGAAATCGGCTCGCCCCATCTGGTTGCATCTTTCATTGCTTCTTTTCCATAAATTGACGAAAGACCCCAAGGATGATATCGGTCTGCGATTTCCAGAATTTCCAAAGCTGCTTGTTTCAACACCACGTTTTTGATAGCAGCGTCTTTGCTAGCCGCGTCGCTCGAATCTATCTTCACTGCTAAAAATCTGCAAAATCTTCTCAGGTCAATTATAGGACCAAAGCCAACCAACGGGTAACCAATCCACCAACGTCGGAAGGACGAAATCCGAGGCTTCGCTGATTTCGGAAAGTCCCGCGTAAGAATTGTCGGTTTTACGCTAATTCCCAGACATCTGCTGGTACCGCTTGCGAAAAATCCGGCATAGGATGGACGTTTGCAAGCAGACACGTCGTCAAACGCGATGCAAGGTCACAGGCATTCGAATGAAACAGATCATCACCACGGTACGTCCCCATCTCGCCGAACAAGTGCTCGCGAGCCTGCGTCGTGCCCCGCTGGAAGCACTCAGCGTGATGGAAGTGAAGGGTTACGGCCGCCAAAAGAGCTATCTGAACGAATACAAAGAGACCGAATATTCCCAAGCGTTTGTCCCCAAAGTGGAAATCACACTGTGGGTCGATGATTCTCGCTGCGAGGAAATCCTGCAAAAGATCGTCTCGGTGACCCGGACGGGCCGAATCGGCGACGGAAAAATCCTGGTATTGCCTGTTTCCGAATACCTCTGACCAACCGATCACTCGGTGTGCCCTTGCTTGCCAAAGCCGATGTGACCCAGAGCCGAGGTGCCCCTGGGCCGAGGGAAGGGTGTGACAGTCGCAAGCCCCGACAGCTGCAAATCGCACGAAACTACCTTGACGTGGCACCCCCGGATTCTTTACTAATCGCTCCCCACCGTTTTCGCTAGCGCGGTCGGCTGAATCCTTTCACTGGCCTGATCGCAATCCCCCCCTTTCCACAGGATCGCAGATGTTCCGAATGTTGATGATCGGAGTTGCTTTGACATTGCTTCCCACCGTTGTTTCGGCGGCACCGCCGCAGCACGCAGCGGCAACGATGGCGCCCGCGAACGAGGTCGTGCGTTATCAATTGAAGGATTGGAAGGCGAAGCACATCCACGATACGAAAAAAGCCGACACGATCGCCAAAACGCTGAAAAAACTCGGTTGCGAAGTGAAAACCGATCAACACAACGGGCATTTGGACGTCAAATACCGCTGTCCCGAATGGCACGAATTGAAGCTTGATTCGCACGACGACGCTCATAAGTGGGAAAAATGGCTCAAAGAATTCCACTTCACCACCGAACACAAACACTGAGAGAGTCGATTGAGTTCCCCTATTACCACGGCGCGTATGGCGATCGAAGCGGCGAGTTTCGCCAGCCAAATGGTCGGCGAACTGGCCAGCGGCGTATCGAAGGCGGTCGGGTTCGACGAAGTGCTGCAGAGCGGCTCGGCGGAAAATGAGCCCGTCAGCGAATCGAAATTGCGTTCGATGATCGATCAGGTCGCCGGTGCGATCCGCTCGAGACTCGAAGCCGCTGGGATCGGCGTGAACCCACCGGTCGAAGTCGCTGTCAGTGATCCTGGGCAAACAGGCGGAAACAGTTTGACCGTCTCTTCCCCCCACAATCGAGCGGCAGAGATCGAGTCAATTTTGATGTCCGAACCTAAAATCGTCGACCAACTGCAGCGAATTCGCACCGCGTCGAGCATCGACCGGATCGTGGTTTCGGACCGCAGTTGAGGCAACTGGGTAAAATTGGATAGGAATTGAAATAGCGGCATTAGCTACACTTGACGCAGACGGCGATCAAAGCGAATATACCGCTTAGCGATCAAAATCGCAGAGCCGGAGGATAAGCGAATGGCTAGCAGGCTGATTCGAAATCAGTTGCCCGGAAACGGGTTGCGGGTTCGAGTCCCGTGTCCTCCGCTTTAGAGCCACTTGCCGCCAGCCGGTAAGTGGCTCTTTTTATTGCTACTCGCGTCTTTTTTCGGGCGGTCAATTTTGTCTCGAAAATGCGATGTTCCGATAAATGTTCCGATAAGAAGCCTGTCAGGGACCCCAATGTTCCGATAGGACCGGCAGGAGTGCTGCCAAATGGTCACGCGAACGCGTCATCAGTGAAAACCCGACACAGCCGGGGATACTGCCCCCGGCAGCAGCACAAATTCGTCCTGGGTATCAGGTGCCACGAGTTAGCAAGCGCGACGAAAAAGCTAGAGCGTTTGCATCCTATTGAACATTGGCGAAGAGCACACACGGCCGTCGCCGCAGATGCCCGCCAACCCAAAAGGCCACCTTACGGTGGCCTATCGCATCGCCGTTTCACTCCGGTGCGGACCGTGGTTCACGAATCAAAGAGACCTGACCCATTTGATTCGAAATCGACCGGGCGGCTCACGCCGCTCCGCTGTAAAAACCAACTCGGTTGGGACCAAAGTAAATGGCATTGGGCGAACGTCGTCGGCTCATTCGTTGCCGGGCAAGGTGACCTGTCGGGTGAACGACTCGGTCGGCAGGCCTTCACTTTCCAGCAGTACGGTCACATTCTGCTTGCTGCCTCTCCGAAGCGATTCATCACAGACCAAACGGACCATTGACTTTTCGAAGGGTTTTAGTGCACGGACATATCTCGTAGCCAGCAGTCGCGATTCACCCTCGTTGCCGACAAGCACTTTGACCGTCGATCGCTTGGAAACTACCTCTCCGAAGTTCTGCACTTCGACATAGGCTTCGAGTCCGGCGCCGGTGAATTCAAAAACTGGTGAGAGCGAGGAAAGCAGTGGAACTTTGGAGTGCTTGCCTGGCAGCCGCGCCCAGCCGAACAACAGTTTGCCCGCACGCGTTTTGCCGAGCAGTTTGCCGGCGAAGTTGTCAGCGGTTATCCCACTGTCTTCACCGCCAAAGATCACAATCAAATCCTCGCCACCGTCTTCTGTTGTAATGAGCTTTGAGCCACGGCCGTAATTGACCTCTTCGGACGCTCCGAACCGCAACGAATCCAGATCAATGTCAGTGTGTGGGTCAAACCCTTTCTCCGCGTTGATCTTGACGCGAATTTCGTCTGTTTTCTCCGTGATCGGATCCGCGTCAAGGACTTCGATCAAGCGGGCAACCGTCAGCGGAATACAAATGTGCTTCGAATTGTGTTGGTCGTTCGGCAGGTCGGAGTGCTTATCGCTGTCGATCACGGCGAAATGAGCCTGCGTCGGGCGACCGTACTGATCTTGCAGCATGCGAATGCGTTCAAACTTGTACCAGTCGGATGACGTGCCATCTTCATAGCGTGCGAGGCCCGGGACATAAGCCTCGCCCGGTTCGGTCTTCCAATGAAAGCCGTCCAGCGAACGCAAGTAATAGGCGATGCGGCCCTTCCAGTCGTTAACGATGATGTGATACTGGACATCATCCTTCCACATCACCGGGTCCTCGAAGATACCAGCGACCTTCGGATACACCGATTCGGAACTGACCTCGCTCCAATCTTCCCCTCCGTTCTTGCTGGCCCAGATGTAGCCCCGCCGCGAGACAGCCAGGAAAGACCCGTCCGAGCGCGGCGCGAACGAGAAATTGACATAGTTCTTAAACGCGTAACGCTGGCGTTTGTCGAAGTTGTAGGTTCCCGCCTTCCAGAGACCGTCAAGACTTTTGGAACTGTAGAACCGCCCGTGGGTCGAGTAGATCATGTACTCGCCCGTCTTGATTCGATACAACTCTGGGTTGTGTCCTGATCCCACGGTGTCCCTGACCTTGTACGGGCCCAGCGGATGATCCGAAACGGCATGAACGATGATCGAATCAAAGTAACCGAAATGTCCGCGTGGGTCGTCTTCGGGCCACCGCGACGAGAAGAGATGATAGACACCCTAGAACATTTGAGACAAATGTTCTACGTAGTCCTGCAGATCATTGAAGTACCGAGCCTGGGGGCAGCGGAACATCGTTTGATTCTCGCCAATCGACTAACTCCTTGAGCAGCGACTGTGTTTGCTCTGGATTCGTTTCCGCGAGGTTCCGCTGCTCACGCGGATCGTTCGTCAGATCGTACATCTCCAGTTTTCCGTCAGCGAGAAACTGAATTAATTTGAGGTCGTTCTTGCGGATGACGGAACACGCGCCGTGCTTGTAGCAACTGGCCAGATGCCAGAATAGCGGGCGCGTCCGCAATGACTCGGGTTCACCTTGGAAGAGCCCCGTGATCGATTGTCCGTCGAGCACGCCGTCATACTTAATCCCTGCCACGTCCATAAACGTCGGAAACAAGTCCAGTCCGGTCACTGCGGTAGATGTTCGCCGGGCGTCGACTTTGCCAGGCCAGTTCACAAACGTAGGAACACGAATGCCACCTTCGTAGATGTATCCTTTCTTGCCACGCAATTGATCGTTGCGACCGACGTTCTGGCCGTTATCCGAGGTAAACACAATCAGCGTGTTATCGCGCAAACCGTTCTCGTCGAGGAACTTCACCAACCGGCCAACATTTTCGTCGAGCGATTCGATCATCGTGGCGTATTCCGCCTCCGTCCTTTTCAGTTTCCCTTTGCCGGTTCCTTGACCGGTAATCGGGTCACCGGACTTCTTGAGGTACTTCTCGACGAGTTTTTCGCTGCGTCCGCGAATGGGTCGATGCACGGTGTAGTAGTGCAGATTGATGAAGAACGGCCCTTCAGAGTGTTGATCGATGAACTCAATCGCTTCGTTGGTCAGCCGATCGGTCAGCCACTGGTCGTCGGGTTTGGGCTCGATGAATGGGTTACTGAACGGAGCGAAGTAACCACCGGTCTTGCTCTGGTAACCGCCGACCTCCAATGCTGGATCACCGCGGTACGTTCCGCCAACGTTTTTCAAATACCCACGGCCTTCGGGATAGTATTTCTGACAGTATTCTTTGTGGTACGACACCCAGCTAAAATCCCACGGATCGGGCTGTCGAAGTTTTTCTTTTAAAGGAAACTCCATCGCCAGTTCTTCTTTTGGATACGGTCCAACCAGGTGCCATTTCCCAATATGAATCGACTTGTATCCTGCATCTGCCAGCGGTTGGCTGTACATCGTGTGTTCTTCACCGACGGTCCAGCGAGAGAAGATGTTCTGCTGATCGTTACCCTTTTCAAGAACGGGAACGGTGTAAACCCCGGTCCGAAACGATTGCTTGCCGGTCGCTAGCGCCGTGCGTGATGGCGAGCAGGTCGGATACATGTAGGCGTTTTCGATGACCAACCCGCTGCCAGCGAGCGAGTCGATATTGGGCGTTTCGTAATACGTTGAGCCGTTGAAACCGACATCTGCATTGCCGAGGTCATCCACAAGAATAAAAACGATGTTCGGTTTCGACTGGCCCATCGCCGTTGTGGAGAAGAATAACGCCGACAAAAGTCCGCCGGCCATGACGCAAAGCGTACTGAATAATCTCATGGTATATCTGGTCATTGCGAGTTCGTTACCTGTTTCAAAGACGCGTCATTGTATTGGGAGATGCTTCCATGCAATGACAGGATTCTGAACGAACAGCAACCTGTTGTCGATCTTGAGATCCTCGAACGATGTCATGCCCGTTCGCTGATGGGGCGGGACTGGGATGTTGTCTTTTGTCTGGTTGCTGAGACCGTCCCATGACTGCGAATCGGCTCCAGGGCCGTGAGACCTGGGGGGATTCTGACGATTTTGGCGGTTTGGGAAATGTGCGTTGCCAATTTGCAACGGTTGTAGCGTCAAATAAACAGACCAGGAGAAATGGCGAATTTAGCCGTCACGCCGACAAGCAAAAGTGTGTTTTTTTCGGTGTTTCGACTACTTTTTTCTCAAGTCTTGCCTACTCTTGAAGGTGGAACCCAAACACTCGATTGTTTGCGGGGGTGTGCTAGTACCACGCCGCGGTCGCAATTGGTACAAAAAATGTACTATTGTGACGCCACTTATGAAGCAATCCAGCGACTTCGTCCTTCGAACGAAAATAATCATGAAACGACGACTCTTCTCAACGACTCTCCTGTTGGCGGCAACTTCGACCATGTCGGGCGCGAACGTGGAAGCTCAGGATGCGTGCTGTTTTGAACCGCAGTACCGGCTGCAATGTGAAACCGTCATGCAACCCGAAAGGGTCGAGCGGCTGCGGCTGACCTATGAAACCAGCTACGTCGAAGAAGAGGTCACCAGCTATCGCCCGGTACTGAAAACGCGGACCGAAGAACGTGAATACAAAGTCGCCAAGCCGGTTGTCGAAACCAATTATCGTGAAGAACGCTACACGCTTTGGAAGCCGGTGGTCGAGACCTCGTATCGCGATGAAACCGTAACCCAAACTCGCTACGTCACCGAAACGTCCGAGCGGGAAGAACAGTACACCACGTACAAGCCCGTCGTGGAAACAAGTTACCAACAACAACAGTACGCGGTACAGCGGCCAGTTACAGAAACTCAGTATTACGAACAACAGTACACGGTTCAGCGACCAGTCACCGAGACTCAGCTCCAGACTCAGCAGTACACCACGCTTCGCCCCGTCACGACGATGCAAACGCAAACTGTCGATGCCGGCGGTTATGTTGCCCAACAAGTCGTCACGCCAGGCCAGTTGCAATATGGAACGCAGTACATTCCAAACGCTTACGCGACCCCCGGCCCGCTAGGCATTTTTGCTCGCGTTCGTGGTGCCTATGCTGTCACGCCGATGATGACGCCACCGACGGTGCAAACGCAAATGGCGTATCGTCCGAACTACATCCAGCAACAAGTTGCCCAAACCAGCTACATGCCTCAGGTGCAACAAGTTCAGGTGCCGGTTCAGGTGCAACGCATGCAAACCGAAGTGATGACCCAGAAAGTGCCTGTGCAAACAACACGCATGCAGACCGAAATGGTGACACAAAACGTCCCCGTGCAAACCACGCGAATGGTCGCCACGACCGAAGTTCGCAAGATCCCCGTGGTGGTTCAGCGTCCAATCACGGAAACCACGACTCGCAAAGTCCCCGTCGAGCAGCAACGCTGGGTTGCCGAAGAACAAGTGCGAAAGGTGCCTGTCCAATCGACACGCATGGTTTATGAAACTCGTCGTGAACCGGTGCAAGTTCAGTACTACGAACAGGAAGCCTACACTCACAAAGTGCGTCGTCCCGTGACAGTGCAAAAGTATGTGCCGTATACCGAAACGCGAATGGTGCCGAAACAAGTGGTTCAGCGTGTTCCACTTTCGTACTACGACCCGTTTAGCCCCGCGATCGTCAGTGGCTATTCGTCATTTTCGGTGCCAAGCACAATCAGCAGTTCGCCGATCATCAGCACTCCGTCGGTAAGCTCGCCATCGGATTCGCAACCGACCGAAGCGCGTCGACCGGCGACCGAAGAATCTAGCGGACATTCGGTGCTGTCGCCTGCAAAAGAGGACAGCGAGATGGACGAGCCCAAAACTCGCTTAAAGAGCGTTGAAATTGGGCCACCAACCAATTCGCCCAGCGGCGGCGATGCGAGCGGTAATGAGTCGAGCGGCGATGCGGAATCCAGTTCCGATCCGGCGGTCGATCCTGAAGACGAAGAGTTGCTTCCGCCTCCTTCGCTGAACGCCAGCGAAGCTGGTTTCCGAATCAAGTGGAATCCCGTCTACGCTCGCGAAATCTAAATCGGCTATCCCATGCCGTCGCCGTCGCCGACTTAGTCGTCGGCCCTTCAGGCGGCTTGCAGCACGCCGTGATTGGTTTCTAACAGACCATCTTGCATGCGGTAGCACACATCCGCTTTCTCTGCGATCGCGTCATCGTGCGTGATCATCACGATCGTCAGATTGTCGTGCTGGTTCAATTCCACCAGCAAATTGAGGATCGATTCGCCCGTTTCAGTATCAAGATTCCCGGTTGGCTCATCGGCCAGTAACAGCGAGGGATCGGTCATCAACGCTCGAGCAATCGCCGCACGTTGCATCTCGCCGCCGCTCATTTCGGCCGGACGATGGGTGGCCCGGTGTGCGAGTCCCACGCGATCGAGCATCTCTTCGGCACGCGTGCGAATTTCTTTCCGGTTGCGGAAATAGCCCCACAAACTTTGGCTGATCATCATCGGTGCCAACACATTTTCGAGCGCGGTTAGCTCGGGCAACAAATGATAGAACTGAAAGATGATTCCAATGTCATGGTTGCGATACGCATCACGTTCGGCTCGCGGGGCGTTGTCGATTCGCTTGCCTTGGAAGTAGATCTCTCCGGCATCGGGGCGATCCAGGGTTGCTAACAGATGCATCAGCGTGCTTTTACCGCTGCCGGATCGTCCCACCAACGCGTTGATCTTGCCTGCCGTGATGTCGACGTCGACGCCGCGAAGCACGGGGACTTCGATCTTGTTTTTGTGGTAGCTCTTGTAGATGCCGCTAGCTTGAAGCACAAATTCAGCGTTCATGAGGGAGTCTTCTGAGGAGGGAGGGTCAAAAAAGGTGTCGGACACCTTTTTTTTCTTATTCGAAGCGTAACGCTTTGACGGGATGCATTCGGGCGGCTCGCAGTGCCGGCAAAACGCTGGCCAAGGCCGCGATCGTGACGGCACCCGCCATCACCCAGCACAACGTGAAGGGATGGATGATCGTGGGAATTTCGGTGAAGTAATAAACCGTCGGATCAAAGACTTCTTGGCCGGTGATCTTTTCAATCACGGCGGCAATCTCATTGATCTTGCTGACAAAGATCAATCCGCCGACCAACCCCGCACCGCTGCCGACAAACCCCAACAACAGCCCGTAGCTTAGGAAGATACTCATCACTCCTTTGCCCGATGCACCGAGTGCTTTCAGCGTTCCGATGTCTCGAGTTTTCTCGACCACAATCATAAAGAAGGTAGCCAAGATGCCGAATCCAGCGACGGCGATGATCAAGAATAACAGGATGTTCAAGATCGTTGTTTCCAATCGCACGGCGGCTAGCAGCGGTCCCTGCATGTCTTTCCACGTTTGGATGTTGTAGGCGAACATGTCTGCGGGGAAGCGGCGACGAAGATCGTCACGCACTTCATTCAGACTCGCCCCTTCGACGAGCTTTAATTGAATGGTCGTTACGCTGCGGGTGCCGGTTTGCGGGTCGATCATGCCACGAAAATTCTGCAGTTGATCGAGGCGACAAAACGCAAACGTGCTGTCGTATTCGCTCATGCCCGATTCGTACAAATCGACGACGGTGAATTTTTGGTTGACGACCTTGGTGTTTTCCGAGGCGTTGGGAAACATCATGCGAACATCGTCACCGGGACGACAGTAATAGTGGTCACGAACGACATCGTCGGCGTCCCGCATTTTGCTGCTGCAGGTCGAGATCCCCAGGATGATGCCGGGATATTGATTTTGGCTGGGATCGAAAACCTTCGGCGCTTCGCCACCGCTGTCTTCGAGCAGTTCGGGCGAAAAGAAGGGGGACATCGTCGGTCCGGCGTGATCAGCAGCAGCGGCCCCAGTGCTGGACGACGCAGTGCTGGACGACGCAGTGGACTGCGAGGTTGCCGGCGTGCTGTTGCTGGCCAACTGGGGTGTGGCCGCCTCAGTTTGTTTTGCTTTCAAAGCATCGATACGGTCTCGTTCGAACTGCAGCGCTTTCTCGTAGGCAGCTCGGGCGCGACGATAACGCCATCCGGACGCTGGGAAACCTTCGCGGTCGGGAGCAAAACCGTCTTCACGAAGATCGAAGCTGACACCGGTTTTGTTGTCCGGGTGCAGCAGGAATTGCCCAAATTGGCTGACGGTGTTGTAGGTTTCGGGGTCGAGGCCGACGAGATTGACGTGGCGGGCAATCTGTTGCCCGTTGAAATCGATCCCTAGCATGCTGGGGACATGCACGCTCACCGAGGCGCCGGCGATCTTGTCGCCACAGACCTTTTTGATCTCGCGCAAATGCCCCTCCGGATCGGGCATCCCGCCGCTGGTGTGGCATTCGATCAGGATGTCGGACGCCAGTCCGTGCAGCCGATCATGCATTTCAGCTGAAAATCCCGCCATCACACTATTGACCACGATCAATGTGGCGACGCCAAGCGTGACACTGATGATCGAAGCTAACGCGATATAGCGAGTCCGCAAGTAGCGAAAACAGAGCAACCAACGATACATAGCCGTTCCTTCGGCGGGGAATATACAGGCACCCTTCCTGAATCATCGCAGTCTAGAGCAACAGGGTGGTTAGCGTAAACGTCAATCGGAGGCAGTTTCACGCGACTTCCGTAATCAGGGGTGACCTCGCTATACTTTCGCCATGAAACAACGCAATGAATCGAATCGACGCAAGAAAAACGTCACTTCCAAACCCACACGCGGTGACACTGGAAAATCACGCACCTCGGGACGATCACGCTCTGAGCTGAAAAGTAACAAGGCGAACGCGACCAAGTTGCGGGTCATCGGCGGCGATATGCGGGGCCGCCACATCTATTATCACGGCGAAGCGTTCACCCGCCCGATGAAAGACAGCGTTCGTGAGAACCTGTTCAATATCCTCGGACGGGCGGTTCGAGGGGCCATCGCATTTGATTTGTTCGCAGGCACCGGGGCTCTGGCGATCGAATCGATCAGCCGCGGGGCGGTCGAAGCGGTGGCAATCGAGCAGTCCAATCGCGCCGCCGGACATATTCGCGAAACCGCCAAGGCACTCGGCATCGAATCGAAGCTGAAAGTTTTGGTCGGCGATGCGTTCCGCTGGAGCGAAACGCTGCTGGTCGCCCCCGAGGATCCGGACGATCCCAAAATTGGCGTTCCCTGGATCGTCTTTTTGTCGCCCCCCTACGTGATGTGGGAAGACGAGCTCGAGAAGCTCAATGCCGTGATCAACCAAGTGCTGCGTCAAGCACCGCCCGGCAGCGTGTTGGTCGCCGAGACCGAAGACACCTTTGACGCGACGCGATTGCCTCCGGGCGAGTGGGACATTCGTGTCTATGGGAATGTGCAGTTGGCGTTCATCGAGCCGGCCACCCAGTGTGGGCTAAGGTGCTAAGCGTTTTGCCGCAGCTAAAATTTGGGCTTCACCGTAGTGGACGAGGCAGCGAGTCCTTCGCCGTAATAGACGAGGCAAAAGGTCCTTCGCCCGAGGACGCCCCAAAGGACTCGTAGCCTCGTCCACTACCCCGGCAAATCTAGCTGTAGCATTGCTGCAATTGCGCATAAAAAAATGCTCGGCCTCCCCCCGAAGGCCGAGCATTTAACTTCTTAACGCTCCGATCATGATTGCGTCGCCCGAGTTACTGGCTTTGCTGGCGAACTGCTTGAACCGAAAACACCGGCTCCCGTTGGTTCAAGCAAGATCATCAAAGCCACTCGCGTGACGCAGGCGTGATTAAGACGATGCCAAGAAGTCCCGCTTTGAGAGTGCGGCGGTCAGCAAGCCAAAGTTAAAGTCTTCGGCCGATGTCGCCTTGTTAAGTCCCAGCGATGTAAACACATTGTCGACGTCATCGATCGTCGAGGTGGCGTTGGTCCCCGCTTGTTCGCCGCCGTCACGCAAATTCGATGGACGATCGATTCGCTGCAATCGGTAAGCCGATCCCGCCAACAAGTTTTCGAACGAGTATTGTCCCGTGGCATCCGTGGTGTCCGTCAAGTTGACGGCGTTGCCGAACGCGTCGGTTCCCGTCAATTGGATCTGAACCCCTGAGACCGGGGTTTCGCCAGCATCAAAGATCTTGTTGTTGTTCGCGTCGATGAACACGAACCCGTCCACTCGCGACGTCGCAGGATCAACGCCCGTGGTCACGGACGCTGAGTTATTGTTGGAGTTTGAATCACTGGTCGACGTGCTGACGCTGACGTTGTTGACCTGATCCGCGGTGACTCCCGAGTTCACGGTGGCATTGATGACGAAACTGAAACTTGCTCCGGAGGCTAGCGTGCCACCGGGAACGGTGACCACGCCATTGCTGGCGGACAACGTGGTGTTGTTAGGTCCCGTGCCGCTGACGAAGGTGACTCCCGCAGGCAGCGTGTCAATCGCTTGAACTGCGGTGGCCGGCGATGGGCCATTGTTGGTCACCGTGATCGTGTACTGAAGCGAATCACCAATTCGTGCATTCGTCTTGTCTACCGATTTGGTAACCACCAGATCGGCAACCGGAGTGACCGTGATCACCGCGTTGTCGCTATTGTTGGTGATGTCGTTTTCACCGTTGGCCGACAAATCAGGAACTTGCGCGGTGTTCACGATTTGGCCGCTGGCGGTGCCGCTGACCGTGAACGTCAGTGTCGCGGTCAAGGCGTTGCCAGTTCCCGCCAATACATTGACGGCGGGGAAGGTGATGTTTGAACCGGTTAACGTCGCGGCTTGACCATTCATCGTGCCGCTGACAAAGGTCAATCCGGTTGGCACCGCGTCGCTGAGCACGACTCCGTTGGCGACACTGGGGCCTTCGTTGGTCAACGTGACGGTGTAAGTCACGTTGCTGCCGGGTGCTGGTGTCGCGTTGTTCACCGTCTTATCGACGATGATGTCAAAATCGGGCTGAATCGTAACAGCGGCAGTGTCAGAGTTGTTGGTGATGTCGTTTTCACCCGCGGCGGCCATATCGGGCACACTTGCCGTGTTGGTGATTTGGCCCGTGGCACCCTCGTTCACGGTAAAGGTCAGCGTGGCGGTTTTGGCATTGGCGGTTCCACTATCGATTGAAACGCTGGGGAATGTCACAATGCCGTTGGACAGGGTTCCGGCCACACCATCAAGTGTTCCGCTAACGAACGTCAACCCGGTGGGGACGACATCGGTTAACACGACGTTGGTTGCCGAACTTGGGCCTTCGTTGGTCAACGTCACGGTGTAAACGACGGTGTCGTTAGGCTTGGGTGTTGCGTTATCGACCGTTTTATCGACGACGATGTCAAAATCGGGATCGATCGTCAACGTGGCGTCGTCCGAGTTGTTGGTGATGTCGGTCTCACCGTCACCGGACATATCCGGAACACTGGCGGTGTTGACGATTTGGCCAGTCGCGTCCGAGTTGACCGTGAAGGTCAGTGTTGCCGTAAGGGCATTCGCTGTTCCACTGTCGATCGAAACCGCAGGGAACGAGACGGTGCTTCCGTTCAGCGTGCCGGCTTGTCCGTTCAGCGTGCCGCTGACGAACGTTAATCCCGCGGGCACTGCGTCGCTAAGCACCACGTTGGTTGCGTTGCTCGGGCCATTGTTGGTCAACGTCACCGTATAGGTGACCGTGTCGTTGGGCTGAGCATTGGTGACATCGACGGTCTTGTCCACGACAATGTCGAATACCGGCATGACGGTGATCGAAGCGTCGTCGGAGTTGTTGGTGGTGTCGTTTTCACCGTCGGCCGACATGTCTGGGACACTTGCGGTGTTGTCGATCGTACCGCTGGCGTCCGAATCGACCGTAAAGGTCAACGTCGCGGTTACCGCGTTGGCAGCTCCGCTGACAATCGATACACCTGGGAAGGTGATGTTGCCACCGGAAACGGTTCCATTGGTTCCGTTCATCACTGCCGAAACCAGCGTCAAACCATCAGGAATCACATCGGTCAGCACCACGTTATCCGCGGTACTAGGACCGTCGTTGGTCAACGTAACGGTGTAAACGACCGTGTCGCCAGGCTGCACGGTTGTGACATCGGAGGTCTTGTCGACCACGATGTCAAAGTCCGGAGTCACTGTGATCACGGCGTCATCGGAGTTGTTCGTGATATCGTTTTCACCGTCGGCCGACATGTCCGGCACACTTGCGGTGTTGGTGATTTGGCCCGTGGTCAACGCATCGACGGTAAAGACCAAAGTCGCGGTTACTGCGTTAGCGGTACCTGCACCCACGGTGATCGCGGGGAAGGTCACGGTGGAACCGTTTAGCGTAGCCGCGTTACCGTTCATCGTACCGCTGACAAAGGTCAATCCGGTGGGAACGACATCGCTGAGCACGACACCATCGGCCGAACTCGGACCATCGTTAGTCAAGGTCACGGTGTAAGTCACCGTGTCGGTGGGCTGGACGTTTGCGTTGTCGACAGTTTTGTCAACGACGATATCAAAATCGGGGTCGACAATGACATCCGCATCGCTGCTGTTATTGCTGGTGTCGAAATCAAACTCGGCACCTGTAACCGTCGCGGTATTGGTGATGTTGGTTAAACCATCGACATCGACCGTGGTCACGATTTGGAAGCTTAGCTGTCCGCTGGCAGGGATCGTTCCCAAAATCACTTCAAGGTTCGCACCGTTAACGTTTTGAGACATTCCCGAAGGACCGTTCTGAGTCCGTACAAAGGTCAAACCGCTTGGAATGACGTCTTGGACGCGAACATCGGTCGCCGTCAGCGGTCCGTTGTTGCTGATGACAATATCAAACACCGCAGTGCTGCCCGCACTGACGTTCGACGGCGGAGCTCCCACGAGCGTCTTGCTGATCGCAAGATCGGTTTGCGGCACGACACCAAAATCGAGCGTCGAGTTCTTGTTCGCATCATCACCGTCATTGGTCGGTTCAGTCCCGCTGGCGAGCGTGATCACACCGCTTACGATGCCAACGCCTGCAACCCCGGTGCCGTTGTCATCCAGATCGACGTCGTCGTCGGGATCCGATGCCGGATCGTTCCCCGTGCTCGAAGCAAATCCGACCAAGGGGCCGCCCGCATCAAACATTGCTTGAGGGATCACGACGAAGTAGTTGCCTGGAACAACATCGTTGAACGAATAGACGCCGCTCGAGGTGGTCGTGGTTGCCACCGGGGTATCGGTCCCCGGGGTCTGGTTCTCTTGATACAAGTGGACCGTGATCGGATTGGTCACCAACGGTTCGCCGGTATCACGCGTGCCGTTGTTCTGGTCAGGGATCGCGCCGTTGTCGACGAAAATCTCGCCGCCAAGTGCGAGCGGCTGAATGTTCGCAAGATTGGTTACTTGAGGTGTGGGACGCAGTGCTTCGACGATCGAGACCCGAATGTCGTTGTCACCGGTCAAGTCGCTTATTGCTTCGATGGCACCGACGTTGCGGAAATCGGCTCCGGTTCCACCGGCCACGGTGAACGAATCAAAGCGAACAAAGGTTTCAAGGAAGTTGGTCGCATCGACGGGGACCGGAACCACGGTTTCTGAAAAATTGGTGGCATCGGTGTAGACGCGAATCGTCAGTTGTTCCCCCGCATCGGCAGCGCGAGTCCGTACAAACAATCCGGCCCCAGGATATTGGCGCTGTGTGCCGGTGGGATCCGTGGGATCGAGGGGCAATTCATCCGAAAGTGAAACGCCTCCCAGTCCAACTGCATCCAGGGCGATGGTGTTGTCGATACCGTCGTACTGCACCATCGCAGTGCCGACGCCGCCGCCACCCGAGGAAATCGTCAACGCGTCTTGTCCGGTGTCGACTTCGACTAAGATATTGCCCGATCCGCTGGACCGAATCGCTTGGATATCTCGGCTGCCCCCGATCGCTTCAGGAGCATTGGTTGAATCGGTGTTAGTCGGATTCGATGCATTGGCAAGCACCGAAACCGCCGTGGTCGCGAAGTCGTCGATCAACTGCGTGCGAACCCCGTCGTCATCCGTATCGCTGATCGTAATCAGAACCGGATCAGGAGCGGTTTGCCCAGGCACGGCGCTTTGAACGACGAAGTAATCCCCCGGCGAAAGGCCTTCGAAGCGAAATTCGCCTGGAACCTTGACCGGTTGGCCGACACCGGCGGGCGTCGAGTTGTCGGTGGTGTCGGTCAATACCAGCGGGTCCGCATTCGCGCCCGTGGTCACAAGCGTGCCGGTGTTGCCCGAACCACTATCACGGAACAACTGGACCTGGACGTCTTCAAGTCGCACTTCGCCGGCATCCAATTGGCCATTGCCGTCCGCGTCGGTATACGCAATCCCGCTGATCGCCCCTAAGTCCGATGCCATCAATTCACGACGAGTCAAATGCTCCATCAACAGACGGCGATTCGATTTTTTGCGGCTGACGTTGTTTGATTTGCGACCGAGACGGTTGATTAGTCGTTGAAAGACCATCATCGTTGTCCTGTTGGGGGCGAAACGCCGTAGGCGTCATCCCGACGTCAAACGTCGGTCGGACGGTGCCTCGGCATCGAACGGTTGATTTTGCTGGCGCGCAATTGTTGAATCATTGCAGCGCGGTCTGTAGGGAGGTATCGGATTTCCAGTGCAGCTCGCTTGACTGTTACCGCTAAAATCGAATCTTGCGATCCCTGTTTCAACGACCGACTCGGCAAGCGGAAGCGGTTACCAGCGATACTCGAGCCCTGTGTTGATTCCCTGAGCCCAATAATCGACTGAGTCGAATGCAAAGCCAGGTCGCGAGGCCCCCGTTAGCGGGTCTTCGGCCGGAGCGAGTTGACTTGGGTTGAGGTCACGCGAGATCTGCTCTCCCGGACGAACCACGTTGGACCAGTACAGGAAGGTGTAGCCCACCATCACTCGCCAGTTGTTATTCAGTCGGTAGCCCAGATTGATATCAAACTCGGGGACCACGGCGAATTCATCGCGTTGGTAGGTTCCGATGTTCGACGCTTGAGCTAGCAAACCGCCTTGGTGAGTCTGGCTGCCGGGTGAATTCGGATCGCCCGAAATTGTCGTTTGACCATTGATTGAAACGGTTTGGTGAGTCGTTCCCAAAGCGAGGCGAATGGTGCTGTCGAGCGTCCAATTGCCACGGTTCTGAGTATAGAACCATCCGAGGTCGATCCCATTGAATTGGTTTCGAGTGCGGAAACGATCGTCGATGACAAAGTTGCCTACAGGGTTGATTCCGGTCAAGCGTTCTTGAACGTACACCCCTTCGGTCAGTTGCAAGTGGCGGTATCCAATCAACGCTTCGGTGCGTGAGCAGAATTCTTGAGGGCAACCAAACAATCCCCATGTGTTGCAGCCTTGGTTGCAAGCACGCAGATTGCGAAAGTGGAATCCGGCACCAAGCAATTCGCTTTCCGCAACCGCAGAGACCGAACCCGAGACACGAACGTTTCCAGTGCCACCAAAGGCCACCAATTCCGAGTCTTCACGAGCACTGCCGCTGGTCGGATTCACATTGAAAAAGGGACGTGCCAAGACGGGGTCGCCGTTGCTGTTTGCGAAAAACGATTCGCTTTCGCTACCAATTTTGAAGTATTCCCCTGCGATCGCCCAAGTATGACCTCGGTCCAACCACAATCCCATTCGCAATCGGCCGCCATCGAATTGATCGGTCAGGACCTCTTCGCCGCCAAACAGCGTGCGAGTGGTCGATTTGCCGAGCACGCCCGCGTCCGCTTGAGCCACGTTGGGGTCGGTGCTTGTAGTCACCAACGGAGGCAGGCTCATACCATCTTGCCACCAGGACAGATATTCGAACGAAACCCAGCCGTCTTGGGGAAGACACAATGTGACACAAGGACGCCATCCGTTGGCACCACAGGTTCCGTCACATGCATTACCGTGACCGCAGCTACCCATCGAATCACAGCCGCCGTCACAGCTCATCGATCCGCAACCGCATCCCACGCCGCCTGGCATGGCATCACATGCCATCGAGCCACCGTGAATGGGTTCCAATTCGACGTAGCCATTGCTGGGACCGTGAATGATCGGTTCTTCGATGATCGAATGCGGCGGGTAGGATGGCTCGGGAATGCCATGACCGGTCTGCTGAACATGACTCGCTTGGCGAACAACTGAGTTGCTGGCAGGTTGCGAGGTTTTCTTTGCTGTCGTTTGGGGGGCCGAGTTGCCTGCGCCAACGAAGCCCGCATCCGCCTCGGTCAGATTGGACTTTCGCACGGGTTGCCAATTGGCACGTGCGGTTCGCTCTGTTTTGCGAAGCGTACGCTGACCCGAGGTCGTGGTCTGAGCGTCTGCGTGAGTGGCAAGCAGCGCCCCTAGCACAAACGTAAAGAAGATTTGGGAGAGTTGTCTAACGGAAGGCATTGGCTTCACCAATTGGGATCCTGGAAAGCGAAACGCGAGCAACCTGACTACAAGCTTTACAGGTCACCGACGAATCATCGCTGAAGTGGTATCACCCCCCCGGGCTAACCATTGTTCCCGATGGCGCCGAGCACGCTCGGCATGGGAACAGGTCGTTCCCTAGCGATATCGACCCGAAAGATGAAAACTCTGAACCGAAAACCAGAAAAATCGGAAAAATCCTCAGAGTCACCCTAATCGTCAAAGTTTGCCAGGGCCGCCGTGGATGTTGCCGGCGTCAGCGCGGAAGGGTGTGTGGGCGCGTCAAGCAGAATTCCGCCTCCCGCACGGCGGGAAGGTAAACCGACTCTAGGTGGGCAAACCAATTTCACCTCCCCTCTGGGGAGGTCAGAGTCGGCGGTAGCCGGCTCTGGGTGGGGCTCGTTGTGTTAGCAGTGGAGCGTGCAAGCAAGAATTCGCCAGCCCTCCCCGGCCGCTTCCAGCGGCCGACCCTCCCAGAGGGAGGGTAAACACCTGACCTCCCCTCTGGGGAGGTCAGAGTCGGCGGTAGCCGGCTCTGGGTGGGGCTCGTTGTGTTAGCAGTGGAGCCTGCAAGCAAGAATTCGCCAGCCCTCCCCGGCCGCTTTCAGCGGCCGACCCTCCCAGAGGGAGGGTAAACACCTGACCTCCCCTCTGGGGAGGTCAGAGTCGGCAGCAGCCGGCTCTGGGTGGGGCTCGTTGTGTTAGCAGTGGAGCGTGCAAGCAAGAGTTCGCCAGCCCTCCCCGGCCGCTTCCAGCGACCGCCCCTCCCAGAGGGAGGGCAAACACATGACCTCCCCTCTGGGGAGGTCAGAGTCGGCGGTAGCCGGGTCTGGGTGGGGCTCGTTGTGTTAGTAGTGGAGCCTGCAAGCAAGAATTCGCCAACCCTCCCCGGCCGCTTCCAGCGACCGCCCCTCCCAGAGGGAGGGTGAATGTTTCAACTCACTGGGCAGGTCAAGCACGTTGTGCACGAGGACCTTTCAATCACCCGAGAGTCACAGCGTCTTGGTCGAGCTCTCATGCTTCGTACGGGATTCGACAAACGCCAATAAGTCGTTTGCCAATTCGCCTGCGGATTGGTAGCGATATTCCACCGACGGATGGAGTGCTTTGAGCATGATTCGTTCAAGCGTTTTGCTAAATGTCGATTTGACCTTCGAGGGACGTCGCACGGGTCCGTGGGCGATCTCAGAAATGGTTTGCTGACGATCCTGCGCGGTGATGTGATGCGGATGCTGTTTCAACAGCAACATGTACAAGATGATCCCCACCGAATAGATATCACTGCGTTGATCCAGCGATGCGATTTCGCCCCGGGCTTGTTCCGGTGACATGAACAGCGGCGTGCCAACAACACTTCCGTCAACCGTCCGTGTCACCGTTTCGCTCGGGGCGAGGAACATCGATTTGCCGAGACCAAAGTCGACGAGTTTAGGTTGCCCCGATTCCGTCACCATGATGTTAGACAACTTCACATCGCGATGGATGATGCCATGCTCATGAGCGTGTTGCAGTCCCATGCATACGTGTGCGATTAACCGAATCACCGCCAGCGGCGCGAGTTGATGCTGACGAACGTACTGGTACAACGTCCCACCGCGAATCAAATCCATCGCATAATAACCGAGTGTCGAATCAATATGGCTATCGTAGATTTTGGCGAGATAAGGATGATCAAACTCTTGCATCACCTTGATCTCGTTGGCAAAACGGTTGAACACTTTTTCGGTTGCCAAATCGACTCGTAATACCTTTAATGCCACTGGACGCTGCGTGGCCACATGGACCGCTTCCCAGACGGTGGCAAAGGCGCCTTGACCGAGCACCTGCTTGACTTCGTAACCCTCCACCCTCGGTCGCGACCAACCCTCGGGTGGAATCGCTTCGATGATACGTCGTGCTGCGGTTAGACGTCGTTTCAAAAGATCCAAGTCCGCAGGCTTGGTCATGTATTCGTCCGCCCCCGCATCCAACCCCGTGACGACGTCTTGTTTGGTGTCACGGCCGGATAACAGCATCACGTAGGTGTACGGCCGCAATGTATCTTCTTTAATCCGGCGGCACACTTCGATGCCATCAACTTTGGGCATCTGCCAATCAAGTACCGCAATCCGCGGTGCATCATCGCTCGACAAATATCGCAGCGCCTCCTCGCCGTCCTCGGTAATCACAGGAATAAACCCCCATGACCGGACGTTGGTCTGTATCACCTTTAACCACAACGGATTGTCTTCTGCAATCAATAACTTCATGCCGCTCATTGTATCGCATGCCATCCAATGCAAGCAGCAGCAATTGAGTGAATTCAGCGTAGAAGTTTTACGCTTGCAAGCCAGCGAGATGGCAAGCATGCGAGGCGGCGAGATCAAATCGACAACGCGTTTGGCCACCGCAGCCTGATTTATTCCGCGGTCCGCACGTCGACTTTCGTGTCTGCGAGTCGATTTGGCTGCGTGCTTATTCTGGATGCTCTTCCGCCAAATAGACATCCAGTGCATTGGACAACCCTGCGGTCAAGCGGCAAATCGCTTCGAATTGCGTTTCGACATGACGCAACTCGTTTTGCTCACCCATTTTTTCGAGTTTTAGAACTTCGGCAACGCATCCACTTGCTCCGAACAATGCGACGGACCCTTTCAATACGTGTGCCGCAGCCTTGATCATTGCGCCATCGCGTGCATGGACGGCATCGCCAACTGCGTCGAGTTGTCGACGCGATTCGACTTGAAACATCTCGATCAACTTGCGGACAAACATGCGATCGCCCCCGGTGTTCTGCAACATGGCATCACGATCAAATTCAACCGATTCGGTGTCTGGTTTGTCCGGCGACACGCTTTCACTCGCTTTTGCTTGATTAAGGATGGATTCGATTGCGACACGCAATTCCGTCATCGAAACCGGATTCTGAAAACGGTGGCGAATCCAATCTGAGGACGCATCACGTGCGTCGCAGATTCCATCGGGGACCGCCACTAGGATAACCGGTACTGCAGCGATCGCGGGATCGTTTTCGATTTGCTGAAGCCACTGCCCCCCCTTTTTTGCCAAAACGCCTGCGCTCAGCAGAATCAAGTCGTACGAAGGCCGTGGCTGTTTCACAGCTCGTAATTGTTCGACCATCGCGGTGGCACTTGTGCAGGGGAATGTCGACAATGACCACTGCGATAATCGATCGCACAAGGATTGCGTGTCGACTGGATTGTCGCCAACCACCAGCACGTTTCGGCCCCGAAAATTCGAAATGGAATGCGTTCCTTCTAAGGATCGTTTTGTCGTGTTTGTTCAGCATAAGCTCGCAATTGATCGATCAAGGTCCCAAGCTCGCGTGCGGCTTGCGGCAACATCGTATCGCAATGTTCATTCAGATCGGCAAGCGGGCCACGTAAGTCATCACAGACCTTGGAAACTTCGATTGCCCAAGAACGAAGCTGCCGACGTTTATCTTCGCAATAACGAAGTCGACGCTCGGCCCTCTGCACCCGTGCAACCGCTTCGCTGGCGGCCGGACGGTCTTCGGGTCGAAGCGACGCACGTTTGCGAGCCAAGTCATCTTTGGCCTCGTTGATCTCTCGCTCGGCCAGTTGCAATTGATGACGCCAGTACTGAGGTTGAGTTTGCGAAAAATATTGTTCCGCACGCTGCACCATCGCCCGCAATTCTTGAATGGTTTTCGACCAATCATCCGACAACCGCAAAATACCAGCCTGCATCGCAGCAAGAGAATCGATATTGCGAACATTACTGGTGGACATGGTCGTCACCGCCGAACTGGTAAAGACGAATTGGGATTGGAATACATTTACCGTCCAAGGTACGCGTCAATTTGTTCGGCTTTTCGCATCAAATAAGGCACATGCTCTTCGGTGGACTGGATCAACCGCGAGATCTGCCGCATCTGAGTCGTGAACTCTTCGCCAAACTTGCGCTGCTGCTCATCACGCCACGTTTGTTCAAGTTGGTTCATCTGAGATGCGAGCATGGTCGAGCGTTGTTTCATCTCTTCCGCAAACCGGTGCAGGTGTGCAGCGAATTGACGCAGTTGTTCGGGATCAACGACAGCTTGGTTCATGACGGTAAGCCTTTAAAAAAGCAGAGGATCTTCAATTAGCATGTTTTTTCTTTGCCGCCGCAGAGTGTTTCACAAGATCCTGTTCGACGATCGCAAGATGACGTTTGTAATGCTCGAGCGTCAGATCCAAACCAAGTCGCTCCGCCGTTTCGCACAATAATTTCAGCGCCGCGAATCGAATCGGCAGTGGCCCTACAACGGCGCGGCGAAGCCCCGCGGCCCGAAGTGCTGCCATCGCTTGAACGTCTTGCCCCAAGCTGAGTAAACATTTCCCTTTTAACAGATAGGCCTGCGGCGAAAACTCATCAAACTCAACGAGTTCGTCAATGACCTGGATCGCTTTGTCATGTTGTTCGGAATCAATGTAAGCCTCGGCCAACACCAACCGTAAATGGCGTAATGATGGATCGCGTGCCAAACGAGCATCACAGACTTCGATTCGGCGATACGCCCAATCCTCGCGACTTCGCTTCATCTCGCGTTCGACTTCGGTTGTCTTTAGTCGCCCCGCCAAATCGCTGACCTCGCGATATTGCTGCAGCGACCTCGCCAACTTGGCCTCTTCGAGCTCCCATAGCAACGACATGTCCTCGGGGAAAATCCGCACCGCTTCGGTGAGCACACGTTTGGCCTCGTGGGGTCGATCCTCTTTGCGATAGATCGCCGCCAACTCGCGAAACGCGTTCTGATCCGTCGGACACGATCGCAAATGCACCTCGAGTTCCTGGCGACGCTGACGAATCAATTTTGGATTGTCCTGCGGCTCGCTCGGCGTCGCGTCCGCGGGCATGTTCTTTCGCAACAGTTCCTCGGGACGCACCGGTCGCCACTGTCCGCCATCCATCGGATTCGCAGCCGCCGCGGCAGAGGGTCGCGAATCGCTGGGCAATGCAGCCGCAGCGGTGCGTCCAGCGGGATCGTCCGCCGATGAGCTCGTCGACGGTTCTTGATCGGATGGCTCCGTGGGTTGTGACATGCCGATCCGCACCCTTCCGATGAAGTTGATGTAGCGAGAGAAGATCCGTTCATTGTGATCGATTGGCAGCCCAAGAGCAACTTAGCTTCCAAGGCCGCGACGATCGCTGATGCGATCATCACGTGCCAAGATTACCAATCACTGCCTGGCAACGATCTTCACCCCCCACCGTGCCGTGATACGAGAAAGTGACGGCATGTGAGAAAGTGCCCTCACGCGAGAAGCCCTTCGCTACGCTTGAGCGGCCAGCATGTTTTGCATGCTTTCGTTGACCAACCGCTCAACCCCAGGCGAGTAGTCAAACACTTCCACACTGACCCATCCGTCGTACCCCACTTTGTCCAGCGCGGCAAACAGGGGACGGAAATCAATTTCCCCCATGCCTGGCCCCAGCAAATTAGGGTCATTCGCGTGAAAATGGATCATCCAATCCGCATTGTCCTCAATCACCTTGGCGATCGGATCAGGTTCGGTACTCATTGCCTTGACGTCCAAATGCAACCCCACCTGCGGGCTGCCGATCATCGCTTGCAATTCCCTCGCCTCGGCAGCCGTGTTCAAAAAGTTCCCCTCTTGAGGCCCCAATGGTTCTAAGGCGATTTTGACATCGAGCTCTTTTAGCAAGTCGACGCATCCGGAAATCACCTCCGCTGCGTTTTCCATCGCCTGCGGCATCGTTTGGCCCTCGGTCAAATTCCGCTGCTGCGGCGACCCCAGCACCATCAAACGCCCTCCTAAATCGCTGCACAACTGAACCAGTTCCCTCATGTAGGCCGCAGTGCGTTCGCGGGTTTCCGCATCCAGCGTCGTCAGGTGGAATCCTTCGGTTTTGGCGAGCAGCCAATGCAACCCAACGATCTCGAGCCCCGCCGAAGTAACAGTCTCGCGATAAGCATCTCGTTGCCCCTTGCCAAACGATCGGAGGTCGTCGGCAAGCATAAAGGGGGCGACTTCCCACCCCGTGTACCCCGCTTCCTTGGCGAATTTCACCGCTCGCTCGAGAGGCCAATCTTGAAAAGTTTCATTACAAATTGCGTAGCGTCGTGTCATTCGATTCGTTCCTGTTCCACTCAGTGAATTAGCACAAAGTATCTTGCCTTCTCAAAGGCGAAAGCGATACCCCCAGCCATCCTGCTGAGCCCCCTTCCTGCTTTCGCATTAAATGGGTGGTCTTTATAGCGGAGCGGCTCAAGCCGCCCGGTCTCGATCGAACGTATTTTCACGCCGCATCCGACGGGCCCTGCGCCGCGAGCGGTACCAAAGTAGATGGCATCGGGCACCCCCTTGGTGATCACCCGCACAGTCTCCAGTTTGCCGCAGTGTCGCTGCCCACCGGATCTTTTTCCAAAATCCGACCAGATTTCTAAATCAATTTTTTTAATGCTAGCAAAATTCACTAAACCTTAAACAGCAAACCACTTAGGGATTTTTGGCCACGAAAAACGAGATTCGATGGTTGTCGAAGGGATGATTGTAAACCGTTGTTCAGCCATGACTTAAGGATCAATCAAAATTCGGTTTGACAGGCCTGACGCAATCCCTAAGATTCGCGAGTCGCCCACATGTAGTGTGGTTTCGCCGCGATCGGCACTACGGGTAGTGATGGCATTAACGTTTAGAGTGACGCTGCGTTATCGAATAAGATATCGGGTTGAATCGGTTAATCCCCCCCGTAAACGCAAAACAAGCACCCCACGCGTGCAGGCGACAAAAATTCCTTTCTCATATCAATTTGGTAAGTATCCGACGTTTCGCGAGGATCGCGACTTAAATCTTGGCGATCGGTACAAGCCCCACGGACGAACCCCTTTAGGAGTCTCAAAGCGATGGCATCGGTTCTATCTGAACGCACCCACGAAAGCTCAAGCTCGACCGTCAACGACCCTGCGTTGCAACGGGTTAACGAGCAGCACGGCGTGGAGTATGCGCGATCAAAATTTGGCAAAAAGCTCCGCTCGCGAAACGGTGCCGATGTCGCGGAGGGGCTGAAGATCGATTCCGTATTCTGTCCTGACGATGGCGAGACTCCGTTTGCAACCACGCGTTGGGAATTGCGAAGCGCGACGATCAAAGACGAAAGCGGCAGCGCGCTGTTCGAGCAGAACGACTGTGAAGTTCCCGCCAGCTGGACGCAGCTCGCCACCAACGTTGTCGTTTCCAAGTACTTCTACGGCGATCCAAAAAACCCAGGCGAGCGAGAGCGAAGTGTTCGTCAATTGGTCCACCGCGTCACCCGTACCATCACCGATTGGGGACTCGAAGACGGCTACTTTGATTCGCCCGAAGATGGCGAGCGTTTTTACCGCGATTTGACATGGCTTTGCTTGCATCAACACGGTGCCTTCAACAGCCCCGTCTGGTTCAACGTCGGATTGCACGCCCAATACAACGTCGTCGGTTCAAAATGCAACTGGCACTGGAACGAAGCCGAGCAAGACACCGCTCAACCCGAAAACCCCTACGAATATCCCCAGGGCTCGGCATGTTTCATCCAATCGGTTGATGACAACATGGAAGACATCATGCGGTTGGCTTGCAGCGAAGCGATGTTGTTCAAATTCGGTAGCGGCACCGGCACCGACTTGTCGACCATCCGATCGCAACGTGAAAAACTCTCGGGCGGCGGAACGCCATCGGGTCCACTTTCGTTCATGCGAGTTTACGACTCGATCGCTGGCGTCGTGAAGAGTGGCGGCAAGACACGTCGTGCGGCGAAGATGCAATCGCTCAAGGTTTGGCACCCCGATGTGCTCGAGTTTGTCGAGTGCAAATGGAACGAAGAAAAGAAGGCTCACGCGTTGATTCGCGAGGGTTACGAGTCGAACTTTAACGGCGAAGCATACGGCAGCGTTTGTTTCCAAAACGCCAACCTTTCGGTTCGCGTGACCGACGATTTCATGGAAACCGTTCGCGACAACAAACGTTGGCAAACTCGTTGGATCAGCGACAAAGTCAGCGAAGCGGCACCCGAGTACGATGCGCGTGAACTGCTAAACAAGATGGCCGAGTGTGCTTGGCACTGTGGCGACCCGGGTGTTCAGTACGACACGACCATCAACAAGTGGCACACTTGCCCGAACAGTGGCGCGATCAACGCCAGCAACCCTTGTTCGGAATACATGTTCCTTGACGACACCGCTTGCAACCTCGCTTCGATCAATTTGATGAAGTTCGTCAGCAAGACCGATGGCACGTTCAACGTTGAACGTTTCCGTGCGGCTTCGCGGTTGTTCTTCATCGCTCAAGAAATCTTGGTTGACCACGCCAGCTACCCGACCGAGCCGATCGCTCGCAATAGCCACAAGTATCGTCCACTTGGACTCGGCTATTCGAACCTCGGCAGCGTGATTATGACTTCGGGCTTGGCTTATGATTCGGACGCCGCACGCGGTTTGTGTGGATCGTTGACCGCACTGCTGCACGGCGAAGCCAATCGCACCAGCGCTGAAATCGCAAGCGTCGTCGGACCATTTGATGGTTACGCCGCCAACGAAGAACCGATGCTCGGCGTCATGCAAATGCATCGCGAAGCTTGCGACCATATTCACGACGATGGCCCAGCCGAGCTGAAAGAAGCAGCCCGCGAACTTTGGGACGAAGTGCTCAAAATTGGCGAGAAGTACGGTTTCCGCAACGCGCAAGCCACTGTGCTCGCCCCGACCGGCACGATCAGCTTCATGATGGATTGTGATACCACCGGAATCGAACCCGATATCGCTTTGGTCAAATACAAGCAGCTCGCTGGCGGCGGGATGCTGAAGATTGTCAACCAAACTGTTCGTCTCGGACTGGCGAAACTCGGATACGACGAAGCACAAATCGAAGGCATTTTGGCCTTCATCGACGAAAACGATACGATCGAAGGGGCTCCGGACCTCGATCCCGAACACTTGAAAGTCTTCGATTGTGCGTTCAAACCAAACGGCGGCGTTCGCAGCATCGCTTGGCAGGCTCACGTCACGATGATGGCCGCGGCTCAGCCGTTCCTTTCCGGAGCGATCAGCAAGACGGTCAACATGCCGACCGATGTGACCGCCAAAGACATCGCCGACGCTTACTTCTGGGGCTGGGAACTGGGACTCAAAGCGATCGCGATCTATCGTGATGGCAGCAAGCAGTCGCAACCGCTGAACACCAAGAAGAGCGAAGACAAGGGAGCTGCCGAGTCGGCAACCACCATCACCAAGACGATCGAAAAAGTCGTCTTCAAACCGCGTCGCGAACGTTTGCAAGACACGCGTCAAAGCTTGACTCACAAGTTCAGCATCGCGGGACACGAAGGTTACTTGTGCGTCGGTTTGTATCCCGATGGACGTCCGGGTGAGATTTTCATCACGATGGCCAAAGAGGGATCGACAATCGGCGGTATCATGGACAGCTTCGGCACCGCGCTTTCGATCGCACTGCAGTACGGCGTGCCACTCGAAGTACTGGTGAACAAGTTCAGCCACACTCGGTTCGAGCCGATGGGGATGACAAGCAACAAAGACATTCGCATCGCCAAGAGCGTCGTCGATTACATCGCACGATGGTTGGGACTGACCTTCATGAGCGGCCACGGCGACTACTCGCCATCGGCCGTCGGTAGCGAAGCGGGTGACAAGACCAACAACGGCAACGGCCCTGTGGTCGCATCACCGAACCGGGTGACGCAAGAGTTGAAAGAAGACGCCGGAGCGGCAGTGGCGATCGTCGAGCGAGCGACGTTCTTGGCGAGCTTGCAAGATTCCGCAGCCACTAGCGGAGCGGGCCAAGGTAACGGACACTCGCAAGTCGAAACCACGGCGGCGTCCCAGGAGCAGCAGTTCGCTCGCTTCCAAATCGACGCTCCATCGTGTGACAACTGCGGCTCGATCACCGTTCGCAACGGCAACTGCTACCTCTGTCACAACTGTGGCAACAGCATGGGCTGCAGCTAGAGACAACGACGCGTCAATAACACGACCGATCTAACTTGGCTGGCCACGGGTGAATTCCCGTGGCCAGCTTTTTTTGTATCGGCACACCACAAGGTTGCATCATCTAATCCCCAGCTGCGCTAGGGCGAGGTGGCTCGCATCATGCCACCTCTCCCAAACTTGTTTGGGAGAGGTCGAGCAGAGCCTCCGGCGATTGCTCGGGTGAGGGCGTCCGAGCAAGCCAAAGTCGAACTCCGCATCAAGTGTGCGCGGCCGGCCCTCACCCGGACGAAGCCGGAAGGGCTCGTCCGACCTCTCCCCAGCTGCGTTCGGGAGAGGTGGCTTGTGCATGTCCTCTCCCAAACTTGTTTGGGAAGTGGCCCGAGCAGAGCCTCCGGCGATTGCTCGGGTGAGGGCCGACCGAGCAAGCCGTTTCGAACGCCGCATCAAGTGTGCTCAACGCGGCCCTCACCCGGACGAAGCCGAAAGGGCTCGTCCGACCTCTCCCCAGCTGCGCTCGGGCGAGGTGGCTTGTGCCGTGCTGCTCCCGCAACCTCTGCGTGGGCAAGGCGACTGGCGACTTCGTTACTTCAACACCGAATCCATAAACTCAACAAAGAAATCCCAATCGACTTGGCCGAGCCCATGCCCGCCGCTGCGGACGTGATAACCGGTTTGGCCCACGATCCGCTGCCGATTCAGCGGCGGCATCGTCGGTTCATCGATCGCAGTTTTACCCAACAACTCGAACACCGGCGCGGCTGCGACCAGGGAAGCATATTCGCCGCGGGGGTCGGCCCAAAGGTCTTCGTCCGAACTGGTCACATAGACCGCTCGCGGCGCAACCAAGGCGATCGTTTCATGCTGGTCGATCGGCAGCTCGTTCTCGCGATCGGCATACTCGGCAAATTGGGGCGTGAACCAGTGAGGAAACACGGTGGTGATTTGCTTGACCGTTTCTCCGTAGCCGCGACGCGACAGTGCGGCGCCACCACAGCCGGAATTGTTGCTGTACGCGATCGCAAAGCGTTCGTCCTCGGCCGCAGCCCAAATCGCCGCCTTGCCGCCGCGTGAATGCCCGACCACGGCAACTCGGTTGGCATCGACCGTGGGCAATGTCGACAAGTAGTCCAACACCCGGCTCGCTCCCCATCCCCAAGCCGACAAACTACGCCAAGCGTCATCGGTGGGCGGTTTGCCGTCAGCAAAAAAAGCTCGAATCCCGTCGGCGTAATCGTTCTTGTTATCAGGATCGACATGCGAGGTGTAGAAGGTCGCCGACGCATAGCCTTGCTGCAGCAACGTTTTCACAGGCCAATACGGATCCGGCTCACTCACCGCCTTGTCCAGCGGAATGAAATAGCGATTGTTGATGGCGACCACCGCAGGCGTTTTTCCCGTAGCGTGATTCGGCGTAAACACAACAAAGGGAAACGAGTAAGTTCGCTGGTCGATCGTGATGATCGCCTTCATGCTGCGTCCGTTGGCCAGTCCATCGAACGCGTTTTCGATTTCCTCCGTCGTTTCGAACGTGACTTGGTACTCAGTGTCCGGGCGACGACCGTAGACCAAGTGCCGGAACTGTTCCAAAAGTTCGGGACGACGCTTCGTCATCCACTGCTGTGCCGAGCTAACCTTGGTCCCATCGATCATCGTCAGCGGATCGGGAAGCTGGTAATCGGGCACCTTCGATTCGTCGTAATTGAAGGAGCGTTTGGCACTCAGCTTCTTGACCAAGTCCGGGTTCGCCGACCAAGCAGCGGGGTCTTCGGCGATCGCAAAGACGCTCGTAAACAAGACAGCAAACAAGCAGCTAAACACTGCGGTGGAGAATTGATTTGTGAAGTAATGCATGTATCAGAACTAGGAGGGGGTAGGAGGAAGGGACAGGGGGAGAGGGGGAGTTGTCTTGCGGTATGTTACCTCTCCCAAACTTGTTTGGGAGAGGTCGAGCAGAGCCTCCGGCGATTGCTCGGGTGAGGGCTGACCGAGCAATCCAAAGTCGAACGCCGCATTAAGTGTGTGCGCGGTCGGCCCTCACCCGGACGAGGCCTAAAGGGCCCGTCCGACCTCTCCCCAGCTGCGCTCGGGCGAGGTGGCTTGCAGTATGTCACCTCTCCCAAACCTGTTTGGGAAGCGGCCCGAGCAGAGCCTCCGGCGATTGCTCGGGTGAGGGCCGTCCGAGCAATCCGCGCCGAACGCCGCATCAAGTGTGTGCGCGGTCGCCCTCACCCGGACGAGGCCGAAAGGGCCCGTCCGACCTCTCCCCAGCTGCGCTCGGGCGAGGTAGCTGGGTGAGTCACCCGTCAATCAACAACTCACTTGGCTGGCGCCAACGCCGCGTTGGTCGGTTCGGCTTTTGCCGTCGGGGTGGCGTCGGCGGCAAGATCGCCCATCGCGTACTGGATTCCGTCGAGCATGTGTTTCAGCGCCATAGGATTGCTGAACGTTTCATTACGGTGTCCAAGATTGGTATAGAACACACGTCCGTCGCCCGCGGTGCGAATCCACGATACCGGCACCTCGCGAGGCCCGTCTTTAATTTGCTTCGAAACCTCTTCCTTGCTCATATCCAAGCTGACCAGGATCCGCAGCACTTGGGGGCCTTCGTACGAGTCTGATTTGTATTGGTAGATCTCGTCTTGATGCCAGAATCCCTTTCCATCAAACGCCTTGTTCAAGACATGATCAGGATCATCCAATTTGAAGGCCCAGGTTCCGCCTGCGGTCCAGGGATGGCCGCCGAATTCGCCGCCCACGATCGCGCGGCACTCGGGGTGACGGCCAAAATTGTCGCTCGCCGCATGGAAACCGACCAAGCCTTTACCGCCCGAGATGAAATCGAGAAACGCGTTTTGTTGAGCCGGGGTTTTAAAATGCATCCCCGTCGTGTTGTTCAGCAGGATGCAATCGTACTGCTTCAAGTTCTCGCTTGTGAACACGTCATAGGTGTCGGCAAAGTCGGCCTCGAACGCCCCCGTTTCCTGTCCCATTTGTTTGACCGCTTCGTTCGCATACGGAATCGAGCCGTGAACGAAACCTTCACAGCGATAAAACACCAACACGCGACGTGCCTGTTTGGGCGGTGCAGCCAACTGTTCGGGAACGGCATTTTTGATTTTGCTCAACTGTTCATCGCTGAGCGGTTTAAAATGTTTGTCCTTCTTTTCTTGCCAAGCGTCGGGTTTGTCCTCCGCAAAACAGGCACCCGAACAGAGACAAGTCAATAGAGTCAGTAGGAGCAGACGGTTCACGGTGAGATTCCCAAAAATGGAGGGTGGGCAGTGGGCAAGTAGGTTACCAGTCTACTCTCGTTTTTCACCGAATCGCTACAGTCGGAGCCTAAAAATCACCAGAGCGTACCAGTAACCTGTGAAGCGTTCCCAGCGAATTGCCTAAGTTTGTCCCGAAACAGCCAAAGACATAGTGTCTTGATTGGCAGCGTGCCTCGTGTTACGCTAGGGCTGACTGTGCGATCGACGTTGTTAGCGGCACGGCGCAAGCCGTCCGGTTGCAGCGAGTGAAACGTTCAAATTAGACCATGCAAGACCTAACGCCGTATCACGACAAACAAACGTATTGGGCGAGCACGGACGCGGCATTCTTTAGATGACGTGACTTAGGGAAGCGTAACTTAGGGAAGATTGATGCCACGAGCACCAAAAGACGTAACCGAAGCCGAGCTGGCCGTTCTACAGCAATTGTGGGATCAAGGTCCTGTTACGATTCGGACACTGACCGACACGTTGTACCCCGACGGTGGCGGATCGGAGTATGCGACGGTCCAGAAGCTGCTCGAGCGCCTAAACAAGAAGGGTTATGTAGAGCGAAATCGCGAAACGTGGCCGCATCACTTTACAGCGACCGTCGGACGCGATGAATTGATCGGTCGGCGACTGCAAACAACGGCGGATCAACTGTGCGAAGGAGCGTTACAACCGTTGTTGACCACGCTGGTTAAATCCGACCGTTTGTCGGCCCAAGATCGGAATTCGCTGCGTAGTTTGCTGGATGAACTGGATAAAGATCCAAAGCAAAAACGGTCTTAGACGGAGAACAATCGATGTACTCCTTTGTGGAATCATGCCTGCTGAACGCTGCGACCGCCAGTATTTTGGCTGGGTTCGTATTCGCCTTTGGCCGCTTGGTGCATCGCCCCGCAATCACGCACGTCTTGTGGATCGTGGTGCTGATCAAATTGGTGACGCCGCCGATCGTTGACGTGCCCGTCGGCATAAAATTGCAATCATTGGCATCGCTCGCTGAACCCACCGCGATCGTTCACACGGCAACCTCGAATACCAAGTTGCCTGCGGTGAACATGGACGCGTCTCAGGTCCCCACCCGCTCGCCAAACAGCCAACCGATTGCGCCGGCGGACATGACTCGTCCCGAGTCAACACGTCGGGAATCGGCAGCAACGTCTCCGCTTCAACTTGCAGCGACCATCGAAACGTCGGTCGCGATGCCACGTCGATCGTTATCACCCGCAATTGGGATCAAAGTCTTTGTGATCGCCATGTTAAGTGTATGGGCGATAGGGACGTTTGCTTGGTTTGGAATCCAGGGACGTCGGATTTGGATTTTCTTGAACGTGGTGCGTTCGGCACCGATCGCATCAAAACGAATTCAACAACGGGCAGCCGAACTTGCGACGCGAATGGGCCTCCGCCGCGCTCCGCAAATTTGTGTGCTGGATGCCACCGTGTCACCGATCCTGTTCGCCATTGGTTGGCGTGCACGGATCCTTTTTCCTGCAGCGCTGCTGCAGCGACTTGACGACGACGCTCAGGCAACGCTGTTGACGCATGAATTGGCCCATTTTTATCGTGGTGACCACTGGGTCCGATTATTAGAGTTTGTTGTCACGGGTCTGTTTTGGTGGCATCCGGTCGTATGGATCGCGAGACGTGAAATCGAAGTCAGCGAAGAACATTGCTGTGACGCCTGGGTTGTCGATCAATTTCCCGAGCATCCGCGAACGTATGTCGAGGCGTTGCTGGACACGATCGATTTTTTGTCCGAAGATCGGCCCCCGGTCGCCCCCATCACTACGGGGCTTGGCCAGGTTTCTTTCCTGCGTGCTCGGGTTCGCATCATCATGTCCGGGGTGGCCCCGAAATCGATGTCCACGCCCGCTCGTGCGGCCATCATCGCCATGGCAGCCGTGATGTTGGCAATCGGACCGAATGTGTTCGACGGGGCGATGCGACGTGCCGATGCATCGTTGAAGACGCCAAATAAGAGGGACATTTCGATTGATTCCATCCTCGCCCATTCAATCGACGCATCCAATGCTAATGAAGATCACACGACATCTCTTTCGCCCGTGGACACCGGCATGATTGATGTTCCGCAAGATGCGACACAGGATTTGGCAGTGAATTCGGCGGATTCCATCTGGGGAACCGTAAATTCGCACGAAGGCCGCTACCAAGTGAGGATCAAAGCAAATGGAACCATGCAGTTGGTGGATACGATGGAGCGACGATCGCATGACCTGTCCTCCTATCAACCCGCATCGATTGCATTTGTGCCACATCGCGAACAACTGTTGATCGGAAGCTTGGACTCGTCGGTTTATCTAATCGATTGCGCCAGCATCAAAACGTTAGCGACCTTTACCGGACACCCGTCGGTGGTCGCGTCGGTTGCCGTATCACGCGACGGACGCACGGCGGTATCAGGGTGTCGCGATGGAGTAGTGAAAGTCTGGGATATCGATTACCAACGCGAGATTGCGAGCCGGCTTCCCACATTCGAAAATGCGATCAACGGCGTCCGTTTTTCGCCCGACGGACGCTTACTTGCGATTGCGTCCGGCGACTGGGTCACCGCAGCAGCGGGCTCGGTCGCAGTCTGGGATCTGCGTGGCGGAACGATGCAAAATCGCTTGGATTTAGCTTCGCCGGTCGCTGCGGTGGCGTTTGATTCGGCGGGTCTGACCTTGGCAAATTGGGATGGTAAGACAGCGTGGTGGGATCTGCACTCCGATGCAACTCAACCACGCAGCGACGTGGCCAAAGATATCGTTTCGCTGGCGTCGATTGCATCGGACACGCAAGCAAACTTGGTCTCCGACGCCAAGACTCGAAATCAAACGAACGAACGAATGTTTTGGTTTGAACGAATGGACCGCAGTGGCGACGGACAAATCAGTTGGAGCGAATTTGATGGTTCGCTCGGCGCGTTTCGAAACCTCGATCTTGACCACGATGGATATGTCTCATCCATCGAGGTCATGGGAACACCGGCAACGGTAGGGAGTTAGAGCTGAATGAGTTTGACATTGTTGAAACGCCACATCGTCGTTTGCTTGATGATTGTCGCTTGCCAGACGACCGATTCCCTAGCAATCACTGCCTCCGAGAAGGAAGCCACGAAATGGGCACTCATTATTTGTGGCATTCCTGGCGACAGTGACCACCACACCGAATTCTCACAAACAATCGAGAGCCTGCATACGTCGCTGAAAGACCAACTCGGCTTTCCAGCAGAAAACATTCTTATTCAGTTTGGCGCCCCACCGAACGAAGAAGACGGCCCCGCAGTTCAGGCCGCCGACGGAACGGCGACTCGCACTGAATTGACGAAGCAGGTCGCGGAACTGCAAAAACAGATCCAGCCCTCCGATACCCTGTGGGTCATCGTGATGGGGCATGCTCATTTTGATGGCCAACAGTCTTATTTGAATTTGCCGGGGGCTGCGGACGGGGAATCGGATTTGCACGCGGCCGATTTTGCGGACCTGTTCCGTGGTCTTGATGCTAAACAACAATTGTTTTTCATCGGCACACCAGTTAGCGGCTTTTTTGTTCGCGGCTTGTCCGCCGAAGGTCGGATCGTCATCACGGCGACGGAAGCGGATCGTGAAGTCAACGCGACATTGTTTCCCGCTGCACTCGCCGAAACACTTGCCGACCCGCCCGCGAAATCGGAACTTGATGTCGATGAAAATGATCAGTTCAGTGTGTTCGATCTCTACATCGCGGTCACACGCAATGTGGCTCGCCGCTATCTCGCCGAATCGTTGCTGGCGACGGAACATGCCCAGCTCGATGACAACGGCGATGGTCGATCAGCCGAACTGCAGTTGGACTATCTGAGCGAAGACGAAGGAGGTCGACAGCGTGACGGAGCAAAACCGCCCACCATTCGCCAAAACTCGGACGGTTTTATCGCTCAGCGAACCTTGGTATCTGCCGATTTCCCCACGCCTGCTCTAACCGACGAAGAACCTAGCGACGAATTGGCTAGTGGGGAAGACGTAACTCCCGTCCAGAAAACCGAACCGGACGCCGATGCGGAAAGTGCCCCCACCGAGCCGTGATCGCACTCATTTTTCATCGCCGCCGTGCATGTACTTCTCACCAAATCCGATGATCAACAAGTACGGTTTGGCGGGGTTTATCACGCTACTCCAAGGCGGAGCAAGCTGGGGTTGATGCCAGCCCGAATCATCGGTTTCTCTTACTGATGAATTCGCTGCCGTCCCAGAGACGGCGGAATGCGATGAAAGGCTTTTCGGGATCCTTTTTCCAATCCCATGGATCGATCGTGGTCACCACATTGTCTTGATATTTTACGGTGATTCGTGTGGAAGTCATGCGAGCGACCGTGTAATACCATTGCTGTTTTGATCCGATGGTTCGTGCTTCCAAACATAATAACAATTCGGGATCGGTTGCATTGACGAAACCAAATACGCCTCCGGTCAAGACATCTGCTGCCGGCGATTCGTAACTGTACAAGGGTTGCGTCAGCACCCGCAGCGGCGTGGACTTTTTCGCCGAGCCAATCTCGACACTAAACTTTCTCGCAATCGCACGCATTTGCACCATTCTAAGTGCTGCGGACGGGGCGATTTCGCTGCTGCCATCGATCGCGTTCCACTGGATCCCCGTCCGGGGGTTCCACAATGTTTTACCGTCAAATTTTGCGGTCAGTCCTGTCTCGCAGATCGTTTGCCACTCGTGATCCACATCGCCGTAACTTGTGAACATGCCGACGACCGCTTGCGGCCGCGATTGATAGGTCCACAGAAAAACCGAACCGGCATGCGTTCGCAGGATGGGATTACTCCATTTCAATAGCGGGTCGGGAATGACTTGCAAAGGTTCGCCGCTGTCGAGCGTGAGCTCGTATTTGCCAGCGACCTCGGTCATCATTTCAATCCGCTGGCTATTGATCTCCGGCGTTGACTCACCCGACCGGGCGGCATCCGCCGGTTCTTCTGCAGCTAAACTTTGGCAGCAACAGATCAGTGCTAACAACAGACACAAAGCTAAGAAACGCATGGTTGCTCCGTAGTGAAAATAATTTGGGATGGTCCCGCAAAGAATCGATGGGCTCGATAACTAACCGCTATGCCAACCCCATACTGCGTCGCCAAAACCACTCGGTCGTTAACATTCCGACAATCAATGCCCACAACCACCACGTGCTCCACAGCGGACTTTTGCGTACCACCGGAGGCCCACGTTTGACGTCCAAGTCATTGAGTACGGCGGCAAGATCATCGCTGTCGTGAATCACGCTTCCACCCGAGGCGGCGGCGACACGTTGCAAAAGGTCATGGTCAGGAAAGGGATTCTGAAGCTCGAATGGATCGTGCAGAATGTGTACATCCAGCGACGTGCTGTCGACTTGCGTTTGCCCATCCATGGCTGTCAATTCGATACGGAGTCCTTCGTTCGCCGAGGCATTGAGCATTGCATCATTGATTTGCAGTTCGATCGCATATCCTTCGTTTTCGACGCCTAGCGGCCCATCGGTATCGGCGTTTGCTCGGGGCAATTCAAATTCTTCGCCCCACATGATCATCGGTCCTTCCATGCCCTCTTCTCGTTGCACTCCGTTGGGCCAGCGAAACGGCGAATCATAGTTATTCAGGTCAAACGAAGTGGATTTAGGTTCGATCATCGCGACAATCCGGTAGTCCTGCGTGACCTTGGCGCCCTCGTCGTAACCGACTGCCCGCAACGTCATTGTTTCGCCCGGTTTGTAATACTGCTTGTCATGAGACGCGATCAAACGACGACGCCCGATGGTCGAATCTTCCGCCAACCAATAGACCATGTTCCGCCAAAATTTTGCAAAATAGCGATCGTCACCTTCGCCCCATTCATTCAAAAATGCGCGAGCCCACGGCTCGGTAATCGCAGTGGCCATTGCCGCCGATCGGCCTTTGCCATAGCGTCCAACCGAAAGCACCGGCGTGTCATCGGACCCGCTGACCAAGGTGGTGGCCAAGGGATCATTCACACGAAGACTTTCGTTCACTCCATCGAACACCGGAAACTGCTCGATGATCTTGCGATTCGTTTTCGCAGCGGAAACGAGATGCCATATCGGGTGTAGTGTGCCCGACAAATCAACTTTGCCTTGCACAACCGCTCCCGGATCCCAATCGAATTTTGCTTCCTGCATCGTAACCGGCAGTATGGTTTCGATGGCAGTTCCGGCCCAACCGCCAGCAGAGAAACTGTTTGGCCCCCCTAGCATGCACAGTCCTGCTCCGCGACGGCTGACCCAAGACGTGATCCAATCGATTTGTTCCTCCGTGAACATCTCTCGGCTGATGTTACTGAGAATCAACACATCGAACGCCGCTAATTCAGCACTGGAAGCAGCGAAACCACGCTCGATATCAGGACTGCCATCGTTTGTAATTCGCGTTAACATCCCGCCTCCGCCACTGACAACAATACATTCGATATCGTTGTCCGCCACCAATGCTTCTTGCAATTCGGTGTGGGCGCCGCGATACACAATCTTATTTCCCTGACGGATCGCTTGGATTCGCTGGGGCGAACCTTCGACATACAACACGCGAATTTTCGTATGGTCGATGAACGTGGTTGCTTCGATCGAATTGTTCTGCGAAGTCGTCTCGCGGTCATTAGGCGGAATATGGATTAGCAATCGCTGTGTATCCTCGTCAGCACGAAACGAAACACGGTGCGATTGAAAACCGTCGCGAAGCGTCAGCGGTTGAGGCGTCGTGACCGCGCGGAGCGGATTGCCATCGCGATCGAGCGCCGTCAAATGCAACTCGGCGCGTTGGTCGTCCAATCCGAAACTTCGCGTGAACACTTGCACTTCCACTCGCGAGTGGCGGCGGACACTTTCGGGAATCACGGCGGCGATGATCGCGAGGTCGCCTCTGGATTCCGCATCCCCGACCGGAGCGACATGAATCGGCACATTCAGTTCCGCGAAATGTTTGGCGAGTTCTTCGATTCCCTCGGAATCTCGCACGCGTCCATCCGAAAACACGACGACCGATGCGGGACGTGCTCGTCCAAACCGACTCGTGATTTGCTGCAGCGCCATTCGCAATCGTGTGTCAGAACTTGTCGGCTTAATCGTATCGAATAGATCTTCGCTCGCCGAGTTTTGAGCTTTGGATTCGATCGCGGATAACCGACTACCAAAGCGAAAGGACTTTGTATTGGCACTTACGTTCGTTGTTTTCGCTTTGGCATCACGAATGATCCCGATCGCCTGATCCCAACGACTTTGGTCATCGTTGACCATGTTCATACTCTCGGATTCGTCGAGCAGATAAAGCACATCGTTGTGCTCGACGTGCCCCGGTGTTTCGCTGACCTGCACCGGATTGAACAGTGGTATCAATAACAGCAGCACCACCAGACAACGCAGAATCACCAATCCGCTGCGACGTGCAATCTGAGCGGGCGGCCCCCACATCAATCGCACCCCGATTGCGGCAACAGCCAAGACAGCAAAAAGCGATAGCAGAGTGCGTGGCGATAGTTGGGGAAGCAGTTCGAGATTCACAGTGATATTCGTAGCAATGGAAATGAGGGAGACGTGGGTGGTGGGTGCTTCCGGTCGACGGCTAATCGATTACGGCGTGACACCGCCGAGCACTTCGATATAACGATCGACTAAATGTTTGTACTTGGGCGGCGTCGCTTCGTTTGCATCGGACACCATGTCCGACAGCATCAACTCTTGTAATTGCTGCTGGATGTCATCGACAACCGACTGCATTCCGGTGACATATTCGCTGGGCGCTTCGAATCCATCTTGCTCGTCACGTTCCCAATCCCACTGCAATTCGTCGTTCATTTTGCCCCAGCCTTGCTTTTGAAATGCTGCGTACAACTCGTCCAAGGATGCCGATGCCACATTGGTTTTGTCGATCTCTTCCATCAATTCCAATGTTTTCCGGTGCCAATTCGAAATCTGTTGGTTCGTTAGCAATGACTTCAGTTCGTTTTGCTGCTGTGTCGCTCGTTTTTCGAGCTCCATCAATCGAGCGACGCGCGGTGTGACGACCGATCGGTAAATGCCATCGAGTTTACGCGACAGGACTTCCAGGCGATCTGCGATATCATCGCCTTCGACCTGAGCATCTTTCGCACGATCCTGTTCAATCATGGGAGCGATCTGCGACATTCGCTCGACCACCTTTTCAAGTTCACTTTCGGTCAGCAATTCACTGAGTTGCCGCACCGCCTCGCCATCGTCCATGCGGTTCGATGCGATGGCGGATCCCAAGATATCTTCTAACGTTCGCCCCGTTTCCGAGAGCAGACGGGCTCGTCTCGCCGCAACCGTTTGTGCTTCTCGGGATTCAATCGCAGCCGGTTTGGTCGCTTCGTCTGCATCCGTGTCATCGTCAGTTTTATCGTCCGGGTTGCTGCTGACAACACGTCGCTGCATCGCTGCCAACATCGCCGCAATATCTCGAGACATGCTGATCTGCTGAACCGTTTCGGTGGCCAAGACACCCTCGAGATTGGCGGCCAATTCACGCAGTTGTTCGCTGGCTTGACGCGCGGTTTCCGCTGCGAGATCCGTATCACCCCGTGCGATCGCTCCGGAAACTTCATCGGTCGAATCCGCAGCCTGTGACGCTCGTGATTGAACAAGAGTCGTGCTTTCACGAACTTGCTCGATCGCAGCTTCCACCTCTCGCGTTTCGATTGCGATATCCAACTGCGATTGTTCCGTTTCCGCAAGCTCTTGCTCTGTATCTCGATCGTAAGCGCCGTCCGCCGATGGCATCGCATTGCCGGGGATTCCTCCGCTTGCGCCGTTTATTGCCGGCAAATTTGCCGCCGACACGATTCCAATCAACGACTGTGCCACCAATTGTTGCTGACTCGCCAATCGTCGGATTCGAGCGACAAGTTGCTCCGGAGTATCCTCATTGGCTTGACTTCGCTTCGTCCGCCGCAATTTCTGAGTCTGCATGCGATCGAAGTTCCCCAAAGCTTGTCGCTGCGAATTCGACAAGCCTTTTCGCAACAATGTTTCGAGCGTGTTGCGTCCTTCGATCAGCAGACGCAACGCATCCTTTTGTTGGCGAGCGCTAAGATCGAACTTGCCAACGTTCAATGAATCGACAGCGGTCAGCATCACCATCTCTGCTTGAAACAACAGATCACTACCGTCAAATTCTCTTTCGTCGAGGAACACTGCCAACTCAAAGCACGACTTTGAGAGATCGTCTTCGGTTTCAGCGATCCGGTCGACTTCACCGAGCGTCGGTTCTTCGCCTGATTGTGTCTTCCGATCCATGCGAATCGTGCGATTCAAATTGAACCGTTGGCGTGAGATAAGCTCACTTAAAAATCGGATCTGAGGTCCGTTGGCGTTGCCGCCACCCTCGCCTGGCAACCGATACACCCGCCGGAATGGGCGAATGTCAATGAATCGCAAATCGGTCTCCGTCCGCTGCACGCCGGTTGGCAGATTGTCTTCCGCGAAAGCGTAGTAAGTCACACTGTCCTTTTCCTCCAGATTAAACAGTTCCAGCGGAAGCAAGCGTTCCATTGCATCGCGAGTCCAGCGGTGCGCGCCATCGCCGGCCGCTGGATTGCTGGTCGCTTGCTCAAAAGCCGCTTGGCCACTCGTCTCCGTCGCCGTGGATTCCGATTCGGCCAGTGCGGCGGACTTGGCAAGATAGTCGCGAGCTGCGAGCGTGTATTCTTCTTCGTTGTTGACTTCAAAAACGATACCGGCGCGTGTCAGCCCAAAGTCATCTCGCACACGGGCTCGCAGCAAGACTTCGGCCACGCTGGTGACCTCCAATGCCTCGGCCGGTGTTTCGAACCAAACCTCGGGCGGCTGGTCATAGCGTACGCGAATTCGATATTTGTTTTCACGCAACTCCATGCCGTCCGCCGCCTTCGCAACGATTGTGTAGGTTTGATCCGAATCGATGTTTAACAACGTCGTCGCGACACAGTCGTTGATCTCGAGCGGAATCGTTTCGACCGTGGGGCTTTCACCAGGTCCCAAGCGTCGCCGCTCGGTCATCACGACCGTTGCCGATTCCGGTTGGCGATCCAGTGTGATATTTAAGCGAACGGTTGATCCATGAATCACACTTAGATTGCCTTCGTCAATCGTGCTGGCGGCCAACCCCGTGTATTGGGGTGGCGTTACCTCGGCGCTAATGTTTTCAATCCGCAGGGGATGGCGGACGGCGATCCGGTACAGCGGACTTTGCACAGGCCCGGCCTTCACGCGATATTCAATGGGCGCGACGATTCCTTTGAATTGCGAATGATATTTCACCAATCGTGTTTGCGATGCCGCCACATCCTCGTCGGTTAATTCCCGTTCGTTCCATCCATCATTGGATCCGGCGATCCGTGACGCGATAATCACATTGCGGTTGGTTCGTCCAGCCACGTCGATGGCCACGTTAATTGATTCGCCCTCGGTGACGGTTTGGTCCCCGGGCGCTATCGATAGTTCCGTGTAGGGTTGATCGCTTAACAGCGCACGTAACGTGGCGACTCGCCATTCCCAGCTAAACAGGGTGGCGACGACGATCACGATGGCAAGCGTACTCGTGATTGCCACAGCCATCCACACGCGGTTCGAAGGTGCTCCGGATGACAAATCAAGCGATTCGGCCTTGCGGTCCGTTTCCTCTGCTAGCGCTTGCACGAGTGACGGTTGGATTCCTGCGGCGGCAAGCGATTCGGCGGATTGGCGGCCAAATTCAAGTGACGTTCGCACGGCTTGGCCCAATTCCGGGTAGCGAGTTTCAATTTCCTTGGCTGCTCGCAATTTGCTCCACCGATTTACCACAATCACCATCCAGGTGACCGCGAGTGTCAGTGAAGCGATCGAAATCAAACCCAGCCAGAACGCGCGGTCGCCCCACGAGACTTCGAATAGATAATCGGTCGTCGTGAGGACAATCAATCCGAAAAACGCAAGCACCAGTCCCCAGGTGATGGTTCCGGCAACCTGCGTTCGTCGTGTGTGCTGCCAAGCGGCTTCGAATCGCTCAACAAACAGAGGTTTTGATTTGACGGTGCTCATTGCCATAGTTCCCGAAAAGTCGTGGCGGTGCCAACGTTCAACAAACGCGATACTTAAGCCGTAGTTCGATTGCTCAAAAAGCACTCGACACATAAAAATCCAATGAGCGCTAGGGCAATCCAGTGCCAAAACTCATTGTCACGCAACTGGATTGTCGACGGAGCAAGCGAGGCGACTTGCGCGTCGTCACCGTCGTCTGCCTCGCTGTCATTCCCGTCGCTGACGTTCAGCGCGAACTGCTCCGAGAACTCCGCTAGACTGCAGCGATCCATCTCCGATTCTCGAGCACTTGGATTGATCACATCCCAATGGTGACCGCGGTCATAAACGCCCGGCTTGGTTTCCGACGCTACCGCGTTTGTCGCATCCATTGTCACGCTTCGCACGGGCCCGCCTTCATTGAGTCCCGTCAAATGACCGAGCATCTGATGCACCATCGGTAGGTACAGTCGTCCGCGAGGCCAATCGCTCCATGAACGATCACACGACGAGGTCAGCCATAACGTGCGGCCGTCTCCTTTAGCAACCTCCAGTAACAATGGATCACCTCGGCGAAACGAGGCGAGCACTTTCGCATCCTCTGAAGGCACGACGCGTGTATAGGCATGAAAAGCAATGCGATGCAAATCGCCGTATTGAGGATCGTTGAACGGCTCAAAAATCGAGCTTTTGCTGTCCCATTCTTGCACACGCCATGGCAAATCATGTGTTTCTTGAATTGCGTCAAACTGGCCCGGCGATAACCCGACGGCATCCAGTGCGTGATAGCTCTGCGGTGTCACTTGATCCCCACTGAAAACGATCAAACCGCCTCCGGATTCGACGAACGTTTCAAGCCGTTTTGATGCAGTGTCCGAGACATCGGGAACGTTAGCCAACACAACCGCTTTGTATTCGTTGAAATCGGCTTGTTCTAATCCTTCGGCCGTGACGACGTCGGGCGAATAGGGCGATCCAGCGTAGGTTTCCCCCGGAGGTGCCAACCGCAGCGCGGACTCGAGGAAAAACGTCTCGGAAAGCATTGCCGATGCGTTGGGTTGACCATTCACGACCAGGACACGCCATGCGGGCGCCGACATCAGTGCGACAAATTTGCGGTTATCGAAACGCAATTCGTCCTCCACCTCGACTTCGACTTGTCCCTGCCAAAGCCCCGGTTGCAATCCGTCGATTTCGAAATCGAATTCTTCCAGTGCGCCCACGGCGACACTGATTTTGCGTTCTTTCTCGAACGTGGTTCGATCACTTCGCAAAAACAGCCGCAGTGATACCTCGTTCAGCGGAAAGGGGCTTTCGTTCGAGACCGTGGCGGTAATCACGGTGGCGTCCCCAGGGCGAATCATCGTGCGAGTGGCGAATGCTGTCGTGACCGCAACGTTGTTCACGGCATCGCGGCCAAGGTCGTGCAGCTGGACTTGGACGTCGCTGGGCATCACATCCATGTCGCTCCAATCGAGACCCGATCGCTGAAAATCGGTGAACACATGCAACTGTTTCTCTCCGCCGGCGGCTTTGATGCAAATGTCACGTGCCCAGCGGAGTGCGACGCCAAAATCGGTGCCACCGAATGAGATTTCAGGAGCACGAATCGCCGCGATGCCGTCGCGTGAAAGATCATCCGCCGTGGAGTCACTCAGCGGATAGATCTCCTGATCAAAAAAGGCCCATTCGATCCGTGCCTGTTCGCCCTGTTTCGCGACGATTTGTTTTGCTTGCTGAACCGCTTGATCGATCAGCCGTTCGCCTTCACTGCGAAGTTCCATGCTGGCCGAGCGGTCGATCAACAACACCAAAGTACGGTCGGCACTACCACGCTGTTGCTCAACAAAATACGGCCGGGCAAACAACGCGGCCAACAGCGTGATACACGCGATTCGCAAGCTGAGTAGAAGGAAACGTTTGACCTTTTTCCGAGCCGCATTTTTCTTCAACACTTCACGCAGAAAACGCACGGTGCCTAAATCGACTCGTCGCGTGCGCATGCGGAACATCAAGTGAACGATCACGGGGATCGCCACGGCCGCAAGTGCTCCGATAAATGCCGTCTGAACAAATCCCATTTCAGCTATTGCGCCTTCGCACGCTTCACAAAGTAATCCAACAATGCCTTATCCAGTGGCTCGTCAGTCGTTAACTCAACCCGCTGGACACCTCGATTCAAACAGCCTTGCGCGAGTTCACTCAACCAATCATTGACGTGTTGCAAATACTGTTCGCGGATCCCGTCCGCCTGTGCCGTAATCTCTTCGCCCGTTTCCATGTCCGTAAACCGTACATTGCCATCCAACGGCAAGTCACGTTCCCAACGGTCGAGCACATGAAACAGCACCACCTCGTGGTTTTTGAATTGCAGATGCTCGATGCCTTCCATAATCGTCGAAACATCGTCAAACAGGTCGCTGATCAAGACAATCATGCCGCGATGGGGTGCCAGTTCAGCGGCTTGATGAAACGCTCGCCCCACATCCGATTGACTTCGCTCGGGTGTCGACGTGATCACATGCAGGATTTCTTGCAGTTGATGAGGCTTCGCACTTGGCCGCAGATGCGAAACGACGCGATCCGAGAACAACGTGATACCGACGGCGTCGTGTTGCTTTAGTGCTAAATGGGCAATCGCGGCAGCCAGCGCAGCACCGTACTGGAATTTACTTTGACCGGTGTTCGCACATTCCATCGATTGGCTGATGTCGAGCATGATATAGACATTCATGTTCGTTTCAGCATCATACTCCTTCACATACAAACGTTGCTGGCGAGCGTAGAGTTTCCAATTCACATGCCGCAGGTCGTCTCCGGGGACATATTCGCGGTGCGAATTAAACTCGACACTAAAGCCAACAAACGGGCTGCGATGCAATCCGTGCAGAAAGCCTTCGACCACCGCTTGGGCGCGAAGTTCAATATCGTCCAGCCGCGAAAAAAACGCGGGGTCGACAAGATCGTTGGGATGAAGAGTTCCGGCCACGTCGATTAACCTTCTTGGGGAACCACTTTCAGGATGCGATCGATCAACATGTCGGAATCGACTTTGTCGGCACGTGCATGGAAATTCAAAACCAATCGATGCCGTAATACGGGATGAGCAATCGCTTGAATATCCGCAAAATCGACATGGTATTTACCTGATAAAATCGCCCGAGCCTTAGCACCGAGCACCAAATACTGGGACGCCCGCGGACTGGCGCCGTAGGAGATGTATTTGTGGATCGAATCGTCGTTGGGCACTTGGCCTGGCCGCGTCTGGGCCACCAACCGGGCGACGTAGTGAATGACCGAGTCGGCGACGGGAACACCCCGCACGAGTTGTTGCAGCCGCACCACTTCGTCCGCGGCCATCACCTCACTTGCTTCGGCGGTCAACGTGCTGGTGGTGCCCTTGATTATCTGCACCTCCTCTTGAACCGTCGGGTATTTCACTCGCAGGTTGAACATGAAACGGTCCACCTGAGCTTCGGGCAGCGGATAGGTTCCCTCCATTTCGATTGGGTTCTGAGTCGCGACCACAAAAAACGGCGGCGACAATTTGAATGTTTGTGTGCCCACCGAAACCTCTCGCTCTTGCATCGCCTGCAACAACGAAGCTTGAGTCTTCGGCGGCGTTCGATTGATTTCATCCGCCAACAGGAAATTGGTGAACACCGGACCGCGGAGAAACTGCAACGTATGTTTTCCTGTCGTATGATCCTCTTCCATCACATCGGTACCGGTGATATCCGATGGCATCAGATCGGGCGTGAACTGAATTCGCTTAAAATCCATGTCCAACGTTTTGGCTAACGTCCGTCCCATCAACGTCTTGCCGAGTCCCGGAACGCCATGCAACAAGACGTGTCCCTGACACAGCAATCCAATCAGCAGATGGTCGACAATTTCGTCTTGTCCCACGACCACTTTGGCCATTTCGTCCTTGACCCGTTGGCGTGCTTCACGCAGTCGCTGGACGATGGTCGCATCATCCGCAGAGAGAGTCGCCGATGTGCCGGCGGCGGCGGTCGCAGTTGCGGAGGGCGAATTCGATTCCATATTCATTTTTTTCATTACGGTCCACTCGTTTCGTTATTCTGGCTATTTTCTGCTGCGGTCGCTTCCACCGGATCGATCAAACCATCATGGTCGGCATCCAATTGATGAAAGACATCGCGAGGTCCAAGGAATTCACCCCACACCAAGTCTCCGTCTCCGTTGCGGTCCATGCGGCGAAACCATGTCGGGCCTGATTCACTTCGCTGTTGAAAGGCAGGTGTTTCGTCAGCGGATTCGTCATTGGTTCCAAACAATCGGTAAGCACCGCGGACAAATTCAACATGGAAATGTCGCACCGGTTCTTCCATCGACACCCCGGATTGGCCGTCGCGATCGAGCATCGCAAGCGTCTTTGCAGAATCGCGTCGCTCACGGAAACCGATCCGCCCATCGCCGCTTGAGTCTAACGCCATAAAGAACCCGTGTCCGGTGTCAAAGATATTGACGCGGCAACTCGTTGCAAGCGGTTCGCTTCGTACTCGAACGTACTCTTCCATCTCTTCACCCGAGATTCGGCCATCCCCATCAAAATCGATGGTTTGAAACAACCCGCGAGCAAATCGAATTCGCTGCTCGGTTTCTTCCTTTTCGAGATATCCATTGACATCGATATCCATGTTGTTGAACTCGATCATTGCGTTATCGACCGCCGTCGCGATCGGATCAATTTTTCGGCGTGTGAAGCTGACAATCGCCCCTTCGAACTGAATCTTGGCAAAATCAGGCCGCATGGTCCTTTCGATTCGCTTTCCATTGGCGTGGATCACTTGCACCGCGGGAATTGTGTCGTCGACAGGTTCCAAATCGATCGCCAACTCTAAGTCCACAGGCGATTGATGGATGAAGCCGAGCTCGACCTCATCAAGCAATCCATCGCCGCTGGTGTCCATAAAACGAAACGATGCATCGTCCCATGCCAATTCGGTTTGGGAAAGTTTGCGGTCACGATTCGCGTCGTATTGTCGGAGCAGCCGTAGTGACAATCGTGTCTCACGCGTGTCTCGTATCATCGTCGAAATGCCGGCCGAGGGACGTCGTGGCGTTACCACCGTCAATCCAGCAATCGGATCGCTGGGTTCGACCACCGGTTCGGGAAGCAGTTCTTCGAAACTGACCACTTCGTCTCGATCCAAATCCTTTTCCAGAACGCGACGCGCCGCTGCAACCAATTCCATTCGGTCCAGCTGTCCCGATGAATCTTGGTCGAGGAAATTGAAGAGTTCTTGATCATTGTTCACCGACGTCGTGTCCTCGCGATACGCAATCGTTTCGCCTCCGACTCGCTCGACCGTTCGCATAATGTCACTGCGTGTGAACGTTTGGGCGGTGCCCAATGATTTTAGAAAACTGGCAGCGAGGGGACGCTGCGGCGTTCGCAACAGCGGTGAACGCGTCATTTCCTCTTGCGATAACTTGCCGTCTTCGTCTTGGTCGAGCGTTTGCATCAAGCGATCAACATACGCTTCGCGAATCGCGGGTAGCGACTGGCCGCCCAAAGCGATGTGCAAACGCAGATGCAGCGGCCCCGGTTCAAGCATCAGAATGACATCACGCACTTCGCCCTTCGTCTGAATCGGGGCGTGCTCGGCGCAGTCGGCCAGCGGAACCCGCAGCAAGCTGCACGCCAAGGCGAAGATCAAAAAAAGACGCTTGCCGCCCATAGTTAACGATATTTTCTCATGTTGTTGATTCGGATTGCTCTCACGGTCGCTCAGGCGGAATTCGATCACCGCATCACGACGAATTACTATTGCTTCGACTTTCAAACGCCGTTCACCCTACCAATTCTTCGATCGCCTCGCCCCCCTCGTCGATCATTCGAATCGGCCGTCCTTCGCGAGAGTAATTTTCGCTCTCGGGATCGATATCCAGTGCGGTGCAAACAGTCGCAAATAAGTCTTTGGTGGTTACGGGGCGATCAACAATCTCCATTCCGTCTTCACTTGTGGCGCCAATGACTTGCCCGCCCTTGATTGGACCGCCAGCCAAAACCGTCGACCAACCGCCGGGAAAGTGATCACGTCCACCGTTCGAATTAATAATCGGGGTACGTCCGAACTCTCCCATCCAAACGATCAGCGTCGAATCGAGTAGACCACGTTCGCGTAGATCGTCCATCAACGTCGACCAGGCCGGGTCGAGCACTTCGGACAACTCGCGGACACGCGTAAAGTTGTCGCCGTGCGTATCCCAAGCGACGGGATTGTTGTTGACCTGTGACAACGCTACCTCGACAAACGCAACGCCACGCTCCACTAAACGACGTGCCAGCAAACAACCTTGCCCAAACCGGTTGCGGCCATATCGATCACGTAACTCCGCCGGTTCTTGCTCTAACTTGAAAGCATGTTTCGCTTGCGACTGGACCATCTTGATCGCACGATCATAGTTTGCCGAGTGCGATTGCGCCGACTCGCTTGTCGTTTGAGCCGCGAATCCGCTCTGCAAATACTTGAGCACCTCGATCCGCTTGTTCATCGACTCGGGATCCACCCCGTTTGCAGGCCGCAAATTGTCGATCGACAAGTTCGCGCGGGATTGCGGATCATTACTGTCACCCGAGACGACAAGCGGTGCATAACGAGGCCCCAAGAACCCAGCCCCGTTCACGTTGGGGGCAAATTGGAACGTCGACAGACTGACGTAATTGGGCAATTCGTTGTCGGATTGACCAATCTCCTTCGAAACCAACGAACCAAGCGACGGGTATTGAATCGCCGCGTTGCCTGGGCGATAGCCAGTCAACATTAATTCCGTGCCACGGCCATGGTCCCCTTCGGTCGTGTTCATGCTGCGGATGATCGCCATGTCGTTCATCTGTTTCGCGAGTTTGGGAAGATGCTCGCTAATTTTGATTCCGGGCACCGAGGTCGAAATCTCTTTGAAGGGGCCGCCGTTTTGGTGATTCGGTTTCAGGTCAAACGTGTCCGTTTGCGCGGGACCACCGGTCATCCACAGCACGATGCACGCGCGAGGCTTGCCTTGCTGTTTCGCGGCATGCGCCAACGTCGGCAGCCAACCGGAAAAGGAGACGCCAAGAGCGCTCGACGCGCTGATCCTCGCAAAGTCGCGACGCGAGTAATCGCGGTTGAAAAATGAATTCATTAGATGACTTTCGTGCAGGAATGACGTGCAACCAATTGCCTAGTACTCTGTCAAACGTAAATTTCAAGGTAGCGAAACTCGCCAAGAGTTTCGGATCGTGCGTCGAATACAACGAAAGTCTTGACGACTTTCGCTACGACCCACTTTAGCTTTCAGCCCAAACGGAGCATTAACGACTCAAAACAAATTCGGGACTGTTTAACATTCCCCAAAAAACTTCCTCATACGCTTGATTGCGATGTTCTGCTGGTTGCGAATGGATGTGCCCGACCAAAAAATCGAGTTCGTCCTGACGAGGCAATCGTGTGAACGCCGCCAAGAACAAGGTTTCGATCTTTTCGGCGGTGCTCATAAAGGGAGCCTCCACGGTCGCCCTCAACGTTCGACTTTTCTCTAAACTGGCGGCGTCCGCCGTCAACTTTCCGTTCATCACAATCAAGGCCTGCAGAACGCCGGCCCGATAATCCTCGGGTGATTCCCCTGCTGCCTCGTCCATCCGACTGACAAACGCGTCTCGCATTCCGTTATAGCGGGGCGGATTGTCGATGCGACCGACCGGCAACGCGAGTGCCTGCTCGAGTGAGTCAAAAACTTGCTCGGGTGTCAACGTCTTCAGCGGACGCAGCGTCACCGTGTCGCTGTGAACGAGTTCCTTGGAAAGACTAACGCGTTGATAAAATTTGCTGTTGCAGATACCTTCGATCAACCACCGGATGTCGAAACCCGACTGGGCAAACATGCCGCCGAGCTCATCAAGCACCTGCCGCTCTTCGTCGCTGACTTGGTCCAAATCGTCGACCGCATCGACGATCCCGCGGCCGCACAAGTATTGCCAGATACGATTGACGGCGGTCGATGCGAAATTGGGATTGTTGGGCGACACCATCCAATCCGCAAGCGCATCACGCGCCGATTGATCGCGATCCAGATTCACCTCTCCCCACAACACCTTGGCTTGATGCGACACGCCCCCTTCGTCGCGGATACTTGGCAATTCACCGGCCCGGCTGGAATTTTCAAAAAAGGCCGCCATGCCCCAAAAGTCCGACTCTTTCCATGAACTAAACGGATGATCATGGCACTGGGCACAACCGATGCGAACGCCCAAGAAATAGCGAGTCACCGCCGTCGCGGAACTAACCGAGGTGCCTCCATTGGCTTGGTAATAAACCTGCAGCGGGCTGATGGCTTGCCGCATCGTCGCGTCCTGCATTGGTGGTGTATCCACAGTGGGCGACACCAACGAGCGAGCGATTTCGTCGTAACCAACCTTTGCAATAAACTGTTCTCGCAGCCAAGGCTCAAACGCAGCGGCCATCTGAGGATTCGGGCTGTTCGGTGGAATCATCGCCCTCCGCCAAATTCGGGCCAGATGCTCGGCATGACGCGTTGCATAGTTCTCCGGCCGCACATCGTCACGCATCAACTGAGCGATCAAATCTTCACGCTTGAGCGTCGCGGTACTGTACAGAAAGTCCCGCACCATTGGTACGCTTGGGATCGAACCGACTAAATCCAAGTAGACTCGCCGCATAAAGGTCGCATCGTCCACGATCGGCGGCGACTCTTGCCCCGCTGCCTTCTGCTGCGTAGCAATCTGATCGTCAATCCAATCCGCTAATTCCAAGGATGACATCACCGCAACGCCCGCAGTGCTCTCGCCTTGCAAAACCTCTTGGCTTGACGCCACGGATGCCCCTAACACGAAGCAGGCTAGCAGCGTCACCAGTGATTCTCGAATTGCCACGGAGCATCCCCTCGGAAACGGATCGAATCAGCCACGAACCCCAGGGTAAGACATAGCGTCTTAAATGTCAATTAGATCCTGTGCATTTTACAAAGTCGATAGAGTGTCGACACAACCGGCGGCCTTCGAGCGGTAACAAATCGACAATATTCGAGGCAGACGACGGTTTTCCAGCGACACCAGTGCAGAATCCTGATGTGCTCCAAGGCATTCAGGAGCAGCCGTGATTGCGGTTCGGCGATTTCAATCACGCAAAATTTCCACTACGCCCAGTTATTTTTTTGACGCTTCACTCGTGCTGCGGCGGATCTATTACAATCCAATGCCTCGCGTTGCTCGCTGTGCTTGGCATTGCTGCAACCAATACGCTGGCATTTGCCTTCTGTCGCTCCCTCCTTCAATTCGCCGACTCAATATGATTGCCCTGTTTTCGCGTGTGTTCGTCTTCGCGTTTCTATGCGTGACGGTAACCCCCATCCATGCTGAATCGAATGCAAACCAGCTGGGCGACAATCTGCAGCCGCTGCTTTCTTGCCTATCAGGGCGTGCCGAATCCTTTTCGGTTGCGGTGGACATTGATGTGCTCGTTGACGACAAAGTCCAACATATTGACGGGCGAGTGGTTCGTTTCGATGACCAGTCGTTTGACTTGGACCTGATCCATAGCGACTACAGCGTGCGGATTCGCCGGCGGCCTGGTGCGACCGCGTTTGCGCTGCCTCACCATAAAACCGTCTTCCTCGGATCGGGCGATGTGGATGCGTCGGACCAACTGTCACCGTTGGGGATCACGGACCGCATGGTCGGAAGCGGCTCGATGCTGACGATGGTCATGCCGATGCTTCAGCAAACCGACTCCGCGGCGGTCGGCCACATGTTGACGGGACTATTGAAGATGGATTTCAACGCGGATCGGCAGCACTGGACACTCCGCGACGACACGTCTTTGCAATTCCACAACGATGGCAAGCAAATTGAGATCAATGTCGGCGATCAGCATCGTGCGGCGTTGACGATCCAAGACAGCTTGCCTGAGATGGCAGAAGTGGACGATTGGGCGGATTTCAAACAAGTGGAGCTCAAACGTCAGGAACTCGAACGCAGCATCGCTCGCGGGACTCGGCGGGCACTGGAGATCCTGTCGCCGTCGCGGTTGCTGACGTCGCCACAGCAAAAAGCCCGCCAAGTTCCCGCCGGAGAGCTTCGCTGGATCGATGGCCAGCGTGTTGTTTTGCTCAATGGAACCCCCGAGCAAATCGGCGACGCCCATGGCCGCTTGCTGGCCACAGAGTCGCAGCGGTGTATTGATTCGGTGCTGTACACCTTTGGAACTGTGAACACCATTCGCACCGGGCGATGGTTCCGTCACGACCTGGACGCGGCCTATGCTCGACTTTCGCCGCACATTCCTGAGGACCACAAGCGTGAAACACTGGCGTTTGCCAAGGCAATTAACATCGATCCATCCACGGCACACGCGATCAATGTCTTTCCCGAACTGTTTCACTGTTCCGGTTTTGCCGTCTCGGGCGGCGCGACCAAGGGTGGCAAACTTTATCACGGCCGCGTCTTGGATTACATGACCACGATTGGGCTGCAGGACGCCGCGACCACTTTTATTGTGGCGGTCGACGGCAAGCATGCGTTTGCGAACATTGGCTATGCCGGATTCATCGGCAGCGTCAGCGGGATGAACGACCAAGCGATTTCACTCGGCGAAATGGGCGGTCATGGCGAAGGCCAATGGGACGGCGTTCCGATGGCAACCTTGATGCGGCGGGCGCTCGAAGAGTGCTCGACGCTGGACGAAGTGATGACGCTTTGGCACGACAGCCCGCGGACGTGTGAGTACTACTACGTGTTCGCCGACGGGAAGAGCAAGCGAGCGGTCGGTGTCGCGGCGGATCCCGATTCGATTGAGTTCATCATGCCGGGACAAAGCGATCCGCGACTCGGCGAAGGAATCCCCGAGGTGCTTGCGTTGTCTTCGGGTTCGCGACTGGAAGCACTGCGAGAACGCATCGAGCAGCGATACGGCGAGATCGACGTCGAAGCCGCCCAATGGCTGATGAGTCGCCCCGTGGCGATGAAGTCGAACCTCCACAACGTGCTATTCATCCCCGAAGACGGAGTCTTTTACGTCGCCAACGCCACGCACCACGCCCCCGCCGCCGAGCAACCGTACGCCCGATTCAATCTTACCGAACTGCTGCAAAGCATGCCTCGCTAACATTCCAGCGCAACAAGACCTGTCTCTTCACTGCGTAGTGTGCAATGACTTCAGCAATACGGCCGTTACCCAATGCCAGGCATCAATGCGTGGCGTTGCACTGGTTGTCTTGAGTTTTAATGTACTAAACAGCATCCCATTGTGATGTACCTCGTCAACTTCGCAGCGGGCATTCAGCCAGGTCGCATTGCAGCTTGGCAACCTCACCTCTCCCGCGGTCTTCGGTCTCAGACATACCGAGTTTCCTAGCGAACGATGTTGGCCATCGGGGGCACCTTGGATTGCAGTGGTCGCGCGCCGCTAGAACCACGCCCAACCTTACTTGCGTGTCCCCTTTTTTCTTTTGCGAACTGCCTTCGCCAACGGTGAATGTCAAACAGGACGAACAAGCACACGCGGAAGGACAACGCGTTGCACATGCTGTGCCCGGAGCCTGCTGAAAGAATTCCGCATCAGGGTGAAATGTCGAGGCGATTAACGAGCGAAAAACAACTGTAATCGGTCACATTTAGCGCACTTCGGCTTGCTTCGCTGGCGAACGGAGACGCGTCGTCCCCAGCCTCCTCGAACGAGCGCAACCGCTTCAGCGATTCACCGCGAGATGCGCGCATCAACACAGCATTCAACGAGCTCGCGACGGACAACCGCGGCGAAGATCGACAATAAAAATGCAGGATTTCGCGAGGAATCAGGCCACGATCGAACCAAATTCGCGATGCCATTCACCTCGACGGCCCGCCGTTTCGATCGACGCTACACAGCCGATCGGGCGATCCGCACCTGTGCTAAAACACCGGAGAAAGGTTAACGGGATTAAAGCGTTCGGTAACTAGCAACGCGGTCAAAGCCCGAGCTAATGACGCCCCAATCAACCAGTCCCCCAGGGGGTCACCACAACCGCCCCATCTTAGACCTGTCCCTTTTTTCCTCATCGACAGAATCATATTTTTTGCGCATGGCAACAACGTCCGAAACGGCGACACAGTTGCACCGGAGCTGGAGCAACCTCCAAGTGACAAGACACACCACCCCATGCACCCGAGCTGTGCAAAATAGCGCGCTACCTCGCAAACTCCACACGACTCGCCCTATGAAAAATCCACCCAAGACCTTTGGGGGGTGCTAATCTGTCCACCTCCGAATCCTCATCGCAAATCGTCAGTGACCTTCGCACACGCGAAAAAAAGCGAAAACAACTAGCGAGCAACCCACAGCCACTAAACACGAGTTATGGGAACACTAAACGCCACAGCCGGCATTCCGCAGGATTAGACGGGTGTTTCTTGGAGGTGATTGCGAAATAATTTTCCGCCATCACTACCCCCCCGCACACTCAATCGTTTATGCTGCTTCTGGCATGAGCAGGATGCTACCCCCCGCCTGAACGAACGATTTTATTGGCCCGCTTACGCACATGATGTGGCGTCAGTGAACGAGAAAGGCCGCCTGATGGCGGCCAACAAATGCAACCATTCCATCCGTGAAATCACCGTATGGCATCGCCTGTTCACCTCTCAACCCCTGCCGTCGTCATGCCTCGAGCCCCCGCGATTGTGATTGTGCGTCACGAGCCGATTGTCCCAATGTCGCGTCGACTGCATCACATGGGGGATCTACGGCTTTCTTCGCGTTTACGAAGCCTTTTTGTTGCACGACATGGACCTTAGAGACGCGGACTCCACCATGTGCAACGCATTTTGTTGCTGAATTATTTTTCTTCTTCTAGGTACGCGATGCTGCTGGACGCGTTTAGAAGTCGTTTTCTTCGCCCCAAGTCATTGAATCATTAGGTAACTCACCATGTCCCTTCGCCGCAATTCCAATCTCTCGGGTACAAGCCTCAATCGTCTTTCTCGCGTCGAAAAACTGCGTCAGCGGGTTCGCCGTTGGTCCGACCGACTCGAATCACGGCGGCAATCATGGGCCGAGAAGCGGGCGGCTCGACTCGAGCGTTTCCGCGAAGCCTTTCGCGGTGCTTGGCTAGCCAAGATCGGCTTGGGTCTGATGGCGATTGTGCGGATGATTACCGATCCACCGTTCATCGTGCGAATCGAAAAGCGTCCTGCGGTTCCCTACACCGCGATGTTGCCGTGGTTGTTTAGTTTTGAACGCAAAACGGACCGCCGACGTCGTCCTCGATTCGCCAGCACGCAGCAATCCGGAGTCACCGTAGAAACGCTCGAGCGGCGTGAACTACTGGCCGCGGACATTACAGGAATCGGTGAAAGCGAAGACTTTGCCGATATCGCAGGGGTAACCGCGGACACGGCGTCGACAAACGATTTGACACCGACCATTACAGGAACAGCGACTGCAGGATCAACAGTTTACGTTGATGGCATCGAGACATTTGTTGACGTTGGTAATGATGCAAGCGATGGAAATGCTAGTGATGGCCTTGGCTCGTGGACGTTCACGCCTTCCGCCCAAATCACCCACGGCCAAACGTTTAGCGTAATGGAAGGCGCCACAGGAGCGACCTCCTTCACCGCTGATGATGCTGTGACGATCTCGTACGAGATGTCCGTCAACGTCGCTTCCGGAGAAAGCCTACAGCACGCCATCGACAACATCCCCTCAGGCGGCACGATCCATCTCGCTGCAAACTTTGATCACGACGGTTCTCGGGTGACGATTGATGCCAAGGACCTGACGATTCAAGGCAATGGTGCAACGATCGATGGCGGACTTGACATCGAAGGCGGCGCCAAGGTGGTCGTGAATGATCTGACTATCAGCGGAATCACCGGCGATAGTTCGGCAAAATGGTCGTCGTTGTCATCGAATGGGGCGACCGGTGAAAAGATCGTTGTCGGACTGCGAGGTACTGGCAGTGAGCTAACGGCGGACAATCTAAACATTGACCAAGTTGGACTTGTTGATGCGAATTTGGTCGGTTTTGGAGTCCAACCGGGAGGCGAGGTCACGCTTATCAACAGTGATATCAAGCTCGTTGGCGGAAATGTATTCGGCTTCTACCTGCAAAGCGGCAACACGTCTGTCAGCATTGACAATGTCGATTTCGATTTCACGCCGCAGCGGCAGCGCGCAGGATTCAACAACCAAAACGGCGTGATGTTTGGTTTTCAGGCGTCCTCCGGCACCGTACTACCGACGATTAACGCCCAGAACTACACCCAAGCTTTCCATAACGACAATCCACTGCCCGACTCGGGTGTTGAGCGCCGTCTGTACAAGCTGCAGGGTTACTATACGGGGGCCGATCTGAGCGAAGCCCAACTGAAAAGCTATCTGGCTTCCCAGATGGTCGCGGGAGAACAGGCTCGCTATTTCTACACCGGAGGTTCATGGGTCAATGAGTATGCGCCGTCGGTCACCAACACTGCCGACGACTCAGTCTACGCAACGATCCAGTCAGCGATCGATAACGCAGCCCCTGGCGATACCATCACGGTCGCAGCGGGCACGTTCACCGAAAACCTCGTCATCAGCAAACCGGTGATTATCGTCGGAGCGACGGATGTTGAGGGGAACGCAACAACAAAGATTCAGGCTAGTTCCGGCAACGTTGTCAACGTCACAGGAACAAGCTTTCCTACGGACGCGGTTGTTGCGATCAGTAATGTTAACCTGGATGGTCAAAGTACAGCCAATATCGGGCTGCGCATTGACGGCAATGCCAATGTCTCCTCCGTCAGCTTGGATAACGGCTCGGTGGAAAATTTTAGGAGCCAAGGTTTCTACGTTGGCGCATCAGCGTACAGCGGCAGCGACCCTTCGGCATCCGCAATCGTCAATTCGGTAACCCTCACCAATCTCGACTTTGCCAATAACGGTATCAACGGCAGCGGCGGCCAAGGTGACATTCAGTTCTACGGCTACAACAACAATGCCACGCTCAGCAACCTGAACCTGGTTGGCAATCGTATCGGAAACGCTGGCGCTCAGCTTGGAATCCAGTTCCGTGGTGTCGGCCAGCAGGACGGCACTGGCGTTGTCGCCTCTGGCACCATCGATTTGACTAATATTGATGTCTCGGGCAAATACCGCACTCAGATGATCGGCATTCAGCGATATAGCGATGTGTCCGGTCTGTCTTTCAGTGGAATTGAGCTTGGTGGCGGGACCTCTGAAATCACCGGCGGGTGGGGATCTGCATTGCGATTCGACGGTGTTGGTACTGGCACGGTTGCAACGCCCAAGACTGTCAATCTCGGTAATACCCTATTCCGAGGTGTTGGAGGCAGCGGCGTCAATGATTTGGAGTTTGCCCCTGATAACGCATTTGCATTCCTACGTGCCGACGCCACGAGCACTCGTTGGAGGATCGAGGGAACAGACACGCCGGCAACATCGCTGACGACCGATCAGGCCTTCGCCGTCGAGAACCGGATCTTGCACTTTGTTGATGAATTACATTCGACTCATGGGGAAACCTTCGGAGCATTCAAAGGTTTTGCGGAGATTCTTGACGGACAAGCCTTTGTAACCTCGACATCTTCAGGCGGCGTGGGCACCGGTTCGATTCGTCGTGCCGCCCAGGCAGTGGATGCCGAAGGGACTGTGCACGTTGCGGCAGGAACGTACGTCGAGAATGTTACGATCGATCAATCGGTGACACTGCTTTCCAGCGGAGGCCGCGAGGTGACTACGATCGAGGGAGTTCCGTCGGGAAGCGAACTTGGCGCGATCCATATTAAACCTGCAATCGACAATGTAACGATTGGCGCCATTGATCACGGCTTCACAGTCGTGGGGATCGATGGAAATGGCGTGGTCGAAAAGGCGGCTGTCTACATTCAAGGGTCAAATTCGGACATCACCATTCAAGGCAATGATATCGTTGCCAATGGAGACGCTGGGTTGATGTCGGAATACGCAGGTGCGATCGTCAACACGCTAGTCGATAGTAACATTTTCTCGGGACAGACTTTTGCTGGTACACAACCGAGCGGAATTGGTTTCGGAACCCAATTCAACGTCGGTAATAACGTGCCGCGTCAGCTAGTCGTAATGGGAAATGGAGGTGGCGGTTCGCAGGCTTCCAACAACATCATCTTCTCGAACAATCAAGTGACCGGAGTGGCTGGTGGCGTTAGTTCAGATGACGGTGTCTCCGAACAAGGCAATACATTGGTCACGATCGATGCGGTTGATTCAACGATCAGTGGAAATACTTTCACCGGATTTACTAATCGCTACGCCACCGCGATTCGTGCACGCGGCCAAAACACCGACATCACAAACAATACGCTCGATCATACCGGTGCCGGCAGCAGTCGCGGTATCTTTATCGACAACCACGGAACCCCGGGCACCTATTCCGGAAACGTGCTCACGGGTGGTGAGGACGCCGAGCTTATTTATGCTCTTACGCCCGGTGATGACATCGTTAGCGGCAATGCGGGCGATGATGTACTCGGCGGCGACGCGGGCAATGATACGATCGATGGCGGCGACGGCAAAGACACAGTGGCGTATCCTGGATTGCGAGCCGATTACACGTTGGCGGTGACCACTGATAGCACGGGCCGCGTCACTGCCTTCACGGGAATTTCCAGCCTGGCAACTGGCAGCGATACGCTGTCCAACATTGAAGTCTTGAATTTTGCCACAGACGACGTGACCCTGGATCTCACCCAGCCGATTCAGGTCTTTTCTGGTAGCGATCTCGTTGGAACCTTTGCAACCGTTGGTGAAGCGATCACGGCGGCTCCCGAGGGAAGCACCCTGAGGATCCCCGCTGGAACATACGACATTGATTCTCAAGTAGTAGTTGCCAACGGCATCACGCTGATCGGTTCAGGTGCGGGGGTGACCGTTCTACAGCCAACTTTTAGCACCGGCAGTTCTGGTGATTCACGCGGCTGGTTCTTGGTGAACAACGGTGTCAATTTCTCAGCTTCGGAACTGACCTTTGACGGGAATGGGCAAAAGGTTTGGCAAGCGATTCGTCACTTGGGTTCAGGAACGTTCGACAGTGTCGAATTCAAAGACATTCAATTCGATGCAGACGGCCCGTCGTACGCAGGAACCGCAATTGCGGCATTCGGCTCGAACGTTAATGTCGACGTTTTGAACTCGAGTTTTGTCGATATTGGTCGAATTGGCACCTTGTACTTTGGCGCGAGTGTTACCGGGAGATTTGAAGGCAACACTTACACGGGCAAGGGAGCCGGTGATCATCTCGACTACGCGTTGGATATTAGTGCCGGCGCAGTTGTTTCCGTGGTAGGCAATACAATCACTGGCAACCTTGGGGTGGCCTCAAGTGATGGGTCAACTTCCGCAGGTATTTTGATTACCACTTACTTTGGCGCCGGAACAACGGCGAACATTACGAACAACACCCTCACCGGAAATACGACTGCAGTTGCAGTTGGGTACGATAGCAACGACAGCAGCAACGTTACCATCTTTGATAATGATTTGTCTGGGAACAGCGATGGCGTGACGTCCACGAATCCGGTCGTCAATGCAGCTGGAAACTGGTGGGGCACGGCTGATGAGAGTCTGATTGCCGCATCAGGTTCAGTGGATTTCTCGACGTATTTAACAAGCGGTCTGGATACCGCCACCGGCACCCTGGGCTTTCAAGGTGATTTTTCTGAGCTGAACGTCACTGCCCTCGGTTCGCAAGCGGGATCCTCCAGTCGAATTGATGAAGCGATAGTACTCGTCACCGATGGCGGCACACTAAATCTCGGAAGCGGTACCTTCGCCGGTGCGTCAGTCACCAAACCAGTCACGATCATTGGTGTGGGGGCTGGTCAAACGATCGTAGAGCCGACCAGCGGTTCGGGATTACATTTGGTGGGAGACTTGGGAACTGATGCAACCGTGCGTATCGAGAGCATCACCTTCCAAAACGCTCCCACGTCCGGCGTCCGATTTGACGACAATGCGATCTTGGGTACCCTCGAAATCGTCAACTCGGAATTCATTGCAAACCAGTACAATGGATTGCAAATCGGTGGAAACTACAGCCCCGTTGATCTCGACAACGTGGTCATTACTGGCTCGACCTTCACCGGCAACGGTCAACCTTCGGGCTCGTCGGGTGATGGCGACATATTGTTCTTCATGTATGGCGGGAATGCCACGCTGGCCAACCTGACCATCACCGGCCAGGACCGCGGAACCGGTGCTGCCGAAAACGCCATCCAATTCCGCAACGACACGACTCCCATTGGCAATGTCAGTCTTGCCAATATCACCATCAGCGGCGTTTACGAAAAGCAAACGATTGGCATTTTCAATTACGACAATATCGATGGGCTGAGTATCCACGGACTCAATATTGCGTCCGACTCGTTGAATTGGGATACCGCGATCAACATCGACGGTGTAGGTGGCAACGTCGACCTGACGAACACGTCGCGTTTTTCTGGCATCAATGTTTCGTTAGCCGGCCCCGATGACGTAGTCGCTTTACAGGGTGATAGCGGAGCAAACCAGTTGACTGGCGGCTCCGAGAACAACATGCTCCGTGGCTACGGCGGTGATGATACATTGGTCGGCGGAGGAGGTACCAATGCAGCCCGCTACAACGGCAACCGCGCCAACTACACGATCACTCAAACGGGTTCACGAAGCTTTACGGTAGTCGACAACGCTGGCAGCGACGGAACCGATACACTCTCGGGCATCGACCTGCTGATTTTTGCCGATGGTGTTGCCACGCCACCATCGAATATCACGCTGAATCAGCTAAGTGTCATTGAGAATGCTGCGGCCGCTATCATCGCCGATGTGACCGTTTCGGACACCGACGCTGGCGAAACGCACACCGTTACCGTCGACGACGCTCGTTTCGAAGTGATTTCCGGACAGCTTAAGTTGAAGCCGGGTCAGTCGCTGAACTTCGAGACCGAACCTTCGGTGACACTACAGCTGACTGCTACAGGTGATATCGATGGACTCAGTCTGACCAAATCGTTCACCATTGCCGTCCTGAATCAGAACGACGCTCCGACTACGACGGGTATCAGCGACGTCACCGCCAGCGAAGACACGGCATTCAGCTTGGCAACCGCCTCGGCGTTCGCCGACCAGGACGTTCCCAACAGTTTTACCTACTCGGCCACCGGTCTGCCCGCGTCGCTAAGCATTAACTCGACCACCGGTGTCATCTCAGGCTTGCCTACTAACGCTGACGTAAACGTTTACAACGTGATCGTCACCGCCACAGACTCGGCTGCTGCCAGCGTCTCGGCGTCGTTCCAGCTGACCGTGCAAAACGTCAACAACCCGCCGACCTCCACAGCGATTGCCAATCAAACAGCAGCTCAAGGAAGTCTATTCAATCTAACTGTCACCAATAACTTCAGTGATATCGACGCCGGCGACGAACTTACGCTAACGGCAACTCGCACTAGCGGCGCCGCGTTGCCTGCATGGCTCAACTTCTCCGACGGCGTGTTCAGCGGTACTCCTGGTGCTGCCGACGTTACCAGCACTCCGCTGCAAATCCGCGTCACTGCGACGGATGGCGACAATGCGACGACTCAGCGGACTTTCTCGTTAGTTGTGCAAGACGTTAACGACGCACCGACGTCCGACCCGATCGACGATCAAAGCGCAGTCGAAGACGCAGCGTTCAGCTTCGACGCGAAAGTTGCGGGCAAGTTTGCAGATGCCGACGCTGGCGATACGCTGACCTTCACCGCGACCAAGGACAACGGCACCGCCTTGCCCGCATGGATTACCATCGATCCCGCTTCGGGCGTCCTTTCGGGAACACCGCGAAATGGCGACGTTGGAACCGTCGCCGTGAAGGTGACCGCGACGGATCCAAGCGGTGCCAGCAGTAGCCAAACTTTTGACGTCACGGTGTTAAACACCAACGACGCCCCCGTTGCTGTCGGAGCGATCCCAGCCCAAACGGCCAGCCAAGGTGCCTCGATCACTCCAATCAACGCGTCTGCCTATTTCAGTGATCCCGATGTGGGCGATGTGCTCAATTACACACTTTCGGGCGCTCCGACCGGTTTGTCGATCAACGCGACTTCGGGCGTGATCAGTGGCACACCCACTCAAAGTGGATCGTTTACCCTTTCTGTCACTGCGACTGACAACGCCTCCAGTCCACTCAGCCTGACTCGATCGTTCAGCATGACGGTCGCCTCGGCGAACCAGGCACCGACCGTAACTGGTACGCTGGCGGATGTCAGTATAAAGGTCAACCGCACCAGTGCGCAAACAAAGACTGTTGCCGCTGCGACAGTCTTCTCTGATGCGAACGGCGACACGCTTACCTACTCGTTGGGCGGATCAAGCCCTACATACGCTAGCATCAATGCCAGTACCGGTGTGGTCACTCTCAGTCCTGCAGCAGGTCGGGATGATCGCGGGACGGCGACAGTCACTGTGAATGCAACAGATGGTCAGTCACCGGCAGTATCCACGACGTTTGACGTCGAAGTGAAGTATGTCTTTGGTGCGATTGGTTCAGACGGATTCCTCGTGGGTTCCACCGGGTTCTTTGATGCCGATGACGACCGGGTCTTTGATTTTGGTGTAGAAGTTTCAGCGCCGACTGATTCGGGGGGTGGATTTGAGCTCGATGTGTTCGATGCACTCATTCAATACTACGAAGACAATGGTGGTGCGGTAACCGAAGGTGAGCCAGTCGATTACGACGACTTCGATGATTTCTTTGGTTTCGATGATGAGCCAGCGTCGAATGCGGCATTCGGTGTAACTGGAGGGACAGACCTTTCGACCAACCGCGCGGTGGTAGGCGAACTGTTTACGCCTTTCAGTTTTCGCGATGTCTACTTGGTCTCACCGCTAACAACGCTTCTCGTTGGTAAAACGGGTGATTCATTCACTCAATTTAGCCAAACCGAATTGAAGTCAACGCTTTCAATTTTGTCGCTTGCGGACCCAACAGCAGATCTAACGGGCTACAACTCGATCACAGAAGTCGCAAGCTCAACGCTTGGTACTGATGAGTCAAAAGATGCTGTGCGGGTTGCGACCGTCACGTCACAGATCCGCAATACGACTCGTTTGATCGCCGACGCGTTTGACGCGGTTGACAATGTAGCTACCACGCCAGCATATACGTTGAATGAGCTTGTGAATGACGCCTACGACGTCGTACGTCAAGTCATCGCTGGACGTGTCGCCACGACAGGTTCGTTTAGCTTCACTTCGGCAGCGGATATCGGTGCTGTGATTGATGCGATGGAAGCCCGTACGAACATCACGCTCGGTGAAGTGGATAACTCAACGAGTGGTGACCAACAGTCAAACTTGACGACAGTCGTTACCAATGTGACGGGCGACATACAGTCAGCGATGAACTCCCTCATTGCGTCAACACCTGAAGTACCCGTATCACCTGTCTCGGGTGCTAATCAATCCGGAGATGTTCGCATTGATTTTCTTAACTATACAGCGGCTGCACAAATTTTTGCGGAAGATACGGGGGCTGCATTTGATCAAGCCGCAGACTTTGGTCCCGCAGTAGTCGCAACAAATGCCACTAATTTGAACCCAAGCGTGGAATCGCAATTCAGCTTGCTTGGGTCGGTAGTTGGTTCCAAGGGAACTGCTGGTAATGACACGCTGGTTGGGCTTGACCTGCAAATGGTAGGAAGTGAAGTCGTAAATAAAGTCGACGTAATCGACGGTCTCGGGGGTAACGACAAGCTCACTGGCAAAGAAGGCAATGACATCTTAATCGGTGGTGCTGGAAACGATACGGTTGACTACAGCATCGATGGCGGCCCCAACGGCGTGACAGTCAACCTGAGCACCGGAATTGCAACGGATACGTACGATGATACCGATTCTTTGGACGGTATCGAAAATGTCATCGGAACAACGTCGGCCGACACCATCACAGGTGATGCCGCGGAGAACGTCATCACCCTGCCTGGTACCAGCTTAGGTGATGTGGTTGACGGTGGTGCGGGGATCGACCGCGTTGTGTTCTCGGACCTGTCTAGCACGACCCCAATTACGACCAATGCAGCAGGCCAAATTGTCGTCGGCAGCGGCACTGTGACAACGCTGACGAACATCGAAGCGATCGAATTCAGTGACGGTAAAGTCTTCTATCCACCGACGGCTCTGACGTTCAGCACTGCGGCTTCCTACCCCGAAGGTTCGACCTCATTTGGAATAGCAACGGTCACTGACGCGGGCGACGCGGGGCAAAGCGGCAATGTTGTCGCGACCCATACGTACTCTGTTGACGATTCTCGCTTCCAATTCTCCGGCAATGCGTTGGTCCTGGCACCAGCTGCTACTTTGGACTTCGAAGCAGGAGCGACCGTAAACTTGAACGTCACGGCAACCGATGCCAATGGGTTGTCAATCACCAAGCCATTGACCTTTGCGGTAACGAATGTCAATGAAGCGCCGAGCGTTGTTGGTAGTGGACTTGCTGATTTGAACGCGACTCAAGGCACCACCGTGGACGTTCAATTATCGAGTGCGTTTAGCGATCCGGATATTGGAGACACGCTTGCATTCACGCTCTCGGGAAACCCTGCGTGGCTTTCGATTGTCGATGGAAAACTATCTGGAGTTCCTGGTAACAGCGACGTTACCACAGCGCCGGTCACCGTCACTTTGACGGCTACCGATGCGCTCGGATTGTCCGTCAGTGATACATTCAATTTGACGGTTGCGAACGTAAACGATGCACCTACTGCTCAAACGATTCCTGCCCAGAGTGTCCCTCAACTCACACCGTTCAATTTGACTCTGTCGAACTTCTTCTCGGACATTGATGCCGGAGACACTCTGACCTATACCGCGACGCTGTCCGACGGCAATTCACTGCCAGGATGGTTATCCGTTGTCGGAAACGAACTCAAGGGAACGCCGATCGCACAAGCCGATGTGGGTCCGATCACCGTCAAGGTCACGGCGACTGACAATGGGACCCCGACCAATCGCGCAACGTTCACCACGTTCGTACTCACTGTCACTGACGTTAATGAAGCTCCCACGACCAGCGGAATCGTCAACCAAACTTTCGACGAAGACGAATCCGTGACTCTCAACGCAGCCACGGTCGGCGACTTCGCCGACCCCGATGGCGACACTCTGTCATTCAGTGCCACGGGTCTACCGACCGGACTATCCATCAACACCGCCGGTCTGATTACCGGCAACGTCGGCAATGACTTTGTCGGCAATCACACCGTGACGGTTACCGCCAGTGACGGCAATGTGACGACGCCACTGACGACGTCGACAACGTTCGTAATCACGATCGAAAACGTCAACGACGCCCCTACCTCGATCGCGATTAGTAGCCCTCAAAATGCAACCGAAGACACGGAATACAGCTTTGACGCCAAAGCCGCAGGTAGCTTTGCGGACGTTGATGCAGGAGACACGTTGACTTTCTCTGCGACCGGGCTGCCGAGCAGCCTGTCGATCGCCCCAGCAACCGGACTGATCACCGGCACTCCGACCAACGCCGATGTCGGCTCCCACATTGTCACCGTCACTGCCACCGATGGTTCAAACACGCCAACCGCTCGATCATTCACGCTCGCGATCGCCAACGTCAACGACGCGCCTACTTTCAACGGACCGATTGGCACGCAAGCAGTCACAAAGGGCGAAGCCTACTCGCTCAATCTCGCCGCGTTCTTCAATGACATCGACAGCGGGGATCCGTTGACTTACACAGTCGTTGGAACGCTTCCAGATGGGCTCAGTTTGTCTGGCTCAGAGGTCTCTGGTACGCCATCAAGCACAGCGACCGCGTCGTCCGTCACTTTCACGGCGACCGATGGATCGAGTTCAAGTGTGTCCTCCAACGCGGTTACCTTCACAGTTCAAACCAAAACAACTGGCACGGCAGGTGTTGACACGTTGACTGGCACCGAAGCCGCAAACGAACTGCAAGGCCTTGCAGGTGATGACTCGATCGATGGTTTAGGTGACATTGATACCGCCATCTTCAGCGGCCTTCGCAGTTCCTACACGCTTGCCCCGAGCAGCACCACCGGGAAGTTGCAGGTCAGCGGCCCCGATGGCACGGACACGCTTGTCAATGTGGAAATTCTCAAGTTCCTGCTTGATAACAAGATTGTCCGCATCGTTGGCGCAGGCAGTGAACATGCGACCAACTCTGCGGCGATAGCTGCTGCGAATGTCGGTGACGAAATCTACAACGTAACGACGGGCGCAACGTTCAGGCTGACTGCCGTCAAACAAGTCACGATCGCCAACGGCACTCTCTTGCAAGACGCAATCGATGCTGTCCCCGCTGGCTACACCGTCGTCACCGAGGCAGACTATTCCAGCACCGAAAATATCAGCAGCACTGGCAAGGAACTGACGTTGAAGTTGCAGGGCGAGATTACCGGCAACTTCAGCGTCGACGACGATTGCGACATCATCGCCATTGGTGACCTCACGCTGGGCAAATCCGACGGTTCTGTCAGTCTCGGTGGCGGTCTCGACGTTGGCAGCTACCACGTCACCCTGAATGATAGTGATGATGTCTTGCTCGGTACGCACACTACATTGGCTGGAGGTATGTTGACCGCAGCCAACGGTGTCAGTCTCGCGGAAGGCGATTTAATTTCTGGATATGGAACCGTCGCCGCAGCGGTCTCTGCGAACACGGGTTCCATTCATGCCAATATGAGCGGTCAGACTTTGACCATCGGCAACGGTGAAAGCAACACCGGTTTTGCAATCAATATCAGTACGAGTGGTTCCAACAACGGCGGTACGATTGTCGTTGAGCAGGGTGCCACGCTTCGTGTCAAAGATGCCAATGGTATCTCGTTGGGTAAAACCACTACTGTCAACGGCACACTACGAGTTGAGAATACTTCGAACGTATCGCAAGCATTGACGCTTGGTGCCAATGGCATTACCCCCGCCAAACTCACAGGAACCGGCACGATTGACGGATCGTTGGTCCTGGCGGGCGGAACGCTGAACCCTGGTAGCGGAACGACCCCGCTGACCGTTACTGGCAATCTGACGGCACAAGCTTCAACCGTATCAACTTTGCAAGCGACGATCACCAGTCCAACCAACCTGAACCAGGTCAAGGTCAACGGCACCGTCAATCTCAGTGGCGGGACATTAAACCTCGCTCTGGCTACCACAGCAGCCTCATTGGCCGCCGGACAGCGTTTTATCCTGATTGACAACGCTGGAACCACCGCGACTACTGTCGGTACCGTCAGCTTAGGTGGCGTCACGCTCTCAAGTGACTTATCACTCCAATTGACTGGCGTGGGTGGGGTTAAGGACGCGCACTTCACATTCGCTGGCGGCAACGGCAACGACGTTGCAATCACTATCGATGGGGAGTTCAAACCCACCAATTACATCACCGTCGACGGGGTTGACAACAAGCTTAAGCTAGTCAAAGTCGGCAACGAACTACAAACCCAGGATGAAGCTGGCAACGTCATCGACTCACGCTCCCTCAGCTCGGTCACCGATCTGGTCCTCGAAGGCGGCACCGGCGACGATACCTTCACCATTGACCCCGCCGCGATTCCTGCTGGCGGCTTGACCGTCGACGGCGGAACTGGCGGCGACGACGCTCTGGTCGTCACCAATACAGGCGGCATGGATACGAAGATCACCTTCGACGCTCATTCGGGCATCGGCAAAGACTTCGGCGGAAACATCCAAATTGGACCGAACGCCACAAACAAGATCACGTTCAAGAACTTGGAACCGGTCGATATTGGCAGTTCCGGCAACGTGGAATTCGTGCTTAACGCAGGCGCATCAGCAACGGTGACCCAAATTTCTGCGGGTAACTACAACATTACGGCAAATCCGGGTGGTCCAGGTTTCGAATCCACCAACTTCTCGCTCGGTTCAGGCAATTCGCTAACGATTAACGGCAACACGGGTGCCGAGTCCGTAACTTTCTCGGGAGCGATCTCGCTGCCTGGTGCATTGAACATCGGAATGGACGCCGGCAGCAACGGCGCTGACTCCGTCATCATCAACGGAGCACTCACTGTTGCCGGTGACGTGACTATCAATGCCGAGACGGTGGCACTCAATGCGGCCCTGACGACAACGGCAGGCGGCACGCTTGATATCACCGCCGATACCGTCACGGCGGCGGTTGGCGGCAATATCACGGCCGATGACGATGTGACGGTCGTCGCGACAGGGGCTGTGAGCCTGAAGAACATTACGATGACCACCGCTAATCCTGTGACGCTGATCGCTGGAAATACGACGAGCTTGGGTGCGCTAGATGTTGCTGTGGTTAATGGTGCCACCACCCTTGATACGGGCGCCAAAACAGGAATCACCGTCACGTCAACGGATGCACCCTCCGTTTCCGCAGTGAATGGAGGAGCGACGGGCAATGTTTCAATCACGGGCAATTCCACCGGTACAATGGTCGTGAACTCGCTAACCAATGCTGCACCCGGCGGTACGATTACTGTCACCAATCCCGGTTCGCTCAGCGTTGATGTGGGTGGTGGAATCACGTCCAACGGCGGCGTGGTCAATTTGTCAGCCACTAATACGACCATCGCGCGGGCCGTGTCGGTCAACAAAGCGATTCAGTCATCTGGCGGCAACATTAACATTAGTGCCACCGGGAACATCAACGTTACCAATACGGTGGATGCTGGAGCCGGCAAAATCAGTTTGAATGCTGATTCAGATGGGAACACCACGGATTCGGTTCCGAGCGGTAATTTTGATCTAACCGGCGGATCTGTAGCCAAACTGATCTCAACTAACCCAGATAACGATGCAATCGTTATCACAGCGGCCGACATGACCATCAGCAGTACGATCACCAGTACAGGCCGAACGGTGCTTCGCAATAGCACGGCAAATCGAGCAATCATCCTCGGTTCGCCATCTGGAAGTGGTCTCAAACTCGAGAATAGCGAACTACTACAGATCTCAGCAGGATCTCTGGAAATTGGACGTAACGACACGTCGCCGGTTAATCGAGCCTCGGGCCCCATCACCGTCTTCGACACGATCGTACCCTCAGGAGTCGCCACCCTGATCCTAAAAACGGCCAGCACAATTTCAGATGCAACTAGCAATGCAATCACCGTTCCCAATTTGAAACTGGTCGCCGGTGGGAACGTCACGCTCGATGGTGCCAATGAAGTTAACAACCTAGTCGCAGTCGTCAGCGGCAGTGGCAACACATTCACCTTCAATGACGTGGGAGCAACCCCTGTTGGGGGCGGGACCGCAGCGGGTTTGACCCTTCCGGCCGGCGGCATCGACACGACGCTTGGCATCACTACCGACGGAGGGGCAGTAACGCTGAAGTCAACTGCAATCACGGTCAACTCTGCGATATTCAGCCAGGGAAGCACGAACACGAATGTGGATGGTGTGATCACGCTAATTCAGGACAACTTGGATCTCAACGCGTCTGTCAATGCCGATAGCGCGGACATCAACATTCGTTCTCTAAACGCGACGACGGCAATCCATCTGGGTGCCGCTGATGCTGCCGGCGTCTTAGGGCTTGAACAAGACGACCTGAACAATGTCACGACCAACGGGGTGCTGCGGATTGGGGCATCGGGAAGTTTGAGTGTAGGAGTCTCGACCGTTCCAGCGCACACCGGCAACATCAATTTGGCCGGCCCAGTAACTCAGGACAGCACCGGTTTCACAACCCTATCTCTGATCACCCAAGGTGCGATCGCGGATAGCAGTGCCAATGCAACGGTCGACATCACCGTTACCAACTTGGCCATCCAGGCGGGCAAGGGTATTGGCGCGACGAACGATATCAACGTGACTGTCGATAAATTGGCTGCTCATAACGACATTGGTGTGGCAACCGGCAACATCCACATCAACAATCTCGGCAATTTGATCGTCGACTCCGTTGATGGTGTCGATGGGATCATCAATGCTGGCGGCAATGGAACGGTCACGGTCAATGTCGGCACGGGGAGTGGATCTGGAACGTTAAACGTGAACCAGTCGATCAACTCGACCAACGGCAACATCACGCTGACCTCTGCGGGCAACGCCACTTTCGAGCTGGCTGGGGATATCAACAGCGGTGGCGGCAACGTCAAAGTCGACTCGGGTGGCTTCCTGTTGATGAAAGACAATGGAACCAGTAACGCCACCGTCTTTGATGCGGGCACGGGAACAGGCGCCGGCACGATCGATTTGGATGCCATCGGTGACATCACGCTAGGTGGTCTTGTCACAGGTAATACGACGGACAATGCGGTCACGATTGACACAGGAGCGGGGGTCATCGACGCTGGCAATTTTGCAATTGACAGCATCGCCGCCGCGGGCGGAGTGAAGATCAACGCAGTCACCGGGATCGGACACGGAAATGCAATCGAAACCAACATCAACCGACTGTGGGCCACGAATAGCACGAGCGGCGACATCAAGATCGTCGAGTCCAACGGCCTGATCATCAATCAGATTGATCAGGACGGCGGTGCCGTCGACGTTGTCACGACCAACGGTTCGATCACGGTCGCGGCTTCGATGCTAGGCATCAGTTCAACCACCGGCGCGATTTCGTTGACAGCCAACACGACGGGGGCGACCGACAAGAACATCACCGTCAATGACTCGATCGATTCCACCAGCGGAACCGTGACGCTGCTGGCAAATAACAACGTCAGTTTCGGAACCGACGGCGACGTCACCACCGATGCCGCCGTCGACATCACCGCCACCAACGGTGCGATCGACATGACCGATGGCGCACTGATCGATGCGACCACCGGCACAATCAAATTGACTGCGACTGACGACATCAGACTCGGCGGATTGAAGACCACCAGCACGGCGCAATCCGACGCGGCGACCCCAGCGGTCACGGTTACCACGTTGACCGGTGACATCATCGACAACGGCGACACTCATCTGGAAATCGACGCTGGCTTAGGTGGAGCAAAGCTAACCGCAACCGCGGGCAGCATCGGTCAGGCCACCGGATCAGGCGCAACCCCCGCCCTTGAAATGAACGTCAACTCGATCAATGCGACCGCAGGCGTCGGCGACTTGAACATCATCGACACAGGCGACATCTATATCGACCAACTGACGGCCACCAACGGCAATATCTATGTCGAAAGCACCGGCGGCAGCATCAACGACCTGCAAGATGACGCCACCGCTGACCTCTCCGCGCCAGGTGTTGGCAAAACAATCACCCTCAAAGCTAAAGACGAAATCGGCGGTATGCCGTTCCCAGGCGTTCCGACCGCAGGCGAACAAGGCCGACTCGAGTTGGCTACTGGCAGCATCGTCACCGCCAAATCCCTCACCGCCGGCGACATCTGGCTCTACGGTGCCGGAGTATTGACACTCACCGACGTTTCAACAACCGACGGCGACATCAACATCACCGCCGCCGGCACGATCACGGCGGCTAGCGTCAACGCCGCAGGTACTGATGGTGACGTATCCATCACCACAACGACCGGCGGCATTGTGGCAACGCTGATCACTGCAACTGACGATGTCACGTTGACCGCCGATGCAGGCGATATCACGGTTGCCACGATCACCGCGACGGACGATGTGAATCTGACCGCAACGACAGGCTCGA
>NZ_BAABGA010000069.1:0-1361 GCF_039541335.1 Novipirellula rosea
GCAAACCGCGAACACAAAGCGTATCCTAACATCCGAGAGACACCGTTCTACTCGCCCGGAGTCCGCGAGTTGAGTTTTCTTGATGTGGAGAGTCGATCGCGCGGCCCCGCTGAACCGTCCCGTTCTGCTATTGAGAAAACACCATGCAGTGGATAGGAATTATTAGCTTGTCCATTGCTTGTTGCGTTGTTTACGGAATCTTGCACGACCAAGTTACTGCGAGAATTTGCGTCGAATACTTTACGATCGGTCATCCTCCAGTTTTTCCAACACAAGACCCAACTTTGCTCGGCATCGGGTGGGGATTAATCGCAACGTGGTGGGTTGGCGCTATCTTGGGCGTTCCGCTTGCGATGGTATCCCGCCTTGGCTCTGCCCCGAGGAAATCAACCGCCGAGCTATTTCGCCCCATGGTCATGCTTATGATTTTCAGTGCATCATTTGCGTTCGTCATGGGGTTGGCCGGATTCGTCTCTGCACGGAACGGGTGGGTATTTCTCATCAACGAGTTGGCGACGCGCGTTCCGCCCGAAAAGCACGTCGCATTCATCACTGATCTTTGGGCTCATACCGCCAGCTACTTTGCAGGATTCGTCGGAGGGCTCATACTCATGGTTCGCACATGGCGTTCGCGACGCTCGAACGCAGCACGTACGAAAGCAGAACCATGACATGCACGGGAGGACGGCTTGCGCGTTTTATTGAAGTGGAAAATTTTTCGTCCGTCCCCCGTGATGTCTACCGTTCGCCGACTGACATTGAATCGTGACACAACGATCGTTTGACGATTTGCTGCATCGCCTTGCCCATGCTGGGATAGCTCCACCTGCATCGCTGGTTGGTTGCACGGAGGCTGAGATTGCTTCCCTCGAAGCGAAATACAACGTGACGCTACCGGCGACGTATCGCACTTACTTGACAATGATGGGACACGATTCGGGCCGCCTACTCACACACGATCACTACGCCGCGACATATTCCCATGTTTTGGACATGACCACTCAATGCCGCGAGGACCGCGACAAATTTCCCGATTGCGGATTGCCCACGCTACCGCCTGACGCCCTCGTGATCGTCGGTCGGCTTGGCGAACAATTCATGATGATTCGTTGCTCTGCGTCCGACGACTCTCCGGTTTGGTACTTCAATGAATATGATGGCGAGATCAAACAGAGTTTTGGATCTGTGCTTGACTGGTTAGACTCACTTGCTGACGAAGCCGAGAATGCGATCGCCAACGGCTATTACAAACGGTTCCCGAACGGTACACGACCCTGAACTCAAAATGCGGCGAACCATGCGATGCAAGTTGCGGACTGGAAATGGTTTGAAGACGAGCGGGTGTGAATCCCGCCTGAGTA
>NZ_BAABGA010000070.1:0-1960 GCF_039541335.1 Novipirellula rosea
GGCGAGTCGGGTTGTTTGAAATGGACGATCGCTCGCGCCGACCGGGTGATCCGAATCGTTCTCCGACAGACAATGCACCGAACTGAAACACACATGAAACTTTTTGCAGTGACATTGATCCTCGCATTCGTGCCAACGGTGTGGGGTGAATCTCCCACCGATGACAAGTTCGTGACCCAAGTGCTCGAACCCACTGGTGGCAAGATTGTTCGGCCGAAAGACTGGTTCTATACCGAGTCACATCGCGGCCCGGTTTACCTTTGGACTATTTCCGCCGAAGACGCAACTGGCGGAAAACCGTACACAACTGGCGTCAGGATTCAGACAATCGTCGGTGTGCAAAAGGGTACAGGCAAAACAGCTGAGAAGTTCCTTGGTGATTTTGTTGCATCCAAGAAGAATGATAAACGCGTTGTCGTCATTAAGACCTGCGAGAAATCAAAGAGCGGATTATTCAATCGAATTTGTCTCGAGACCGAAGAAGGCGACGACCACATCCTGTACTCACTGTTCTGGGGAACCGGCGGACTAGATGTTGCTGTCGTTGTTGTCGCCGGGACCACCAAAGAACTTTGGGACACGCACGCTCCCACTTTCCGTAAAATGGAAGAGTTTGAACTTATCGACATGAAGCGATTCGAGAAATAGCATGAAGCGGAGAACCAAGCCGTGCACCTGAGGACGGCTTGCAAGGTTTCATAAATGGAAAATCAAACGTCCGTCCCAGGTGACGGCAATCGTTATCCGACTGAGTGCGACTCTTGCTTGTGAAAAGCAATCCCTACGAATCGAGGACGATCGCTCCCGCGCATGTCCCACCGCTTGCAGCCAAGAACCCGTTTCCCTTTCTGAGCGCTGGCCCACTTACTGGCGCAATTGTTGGCTTGGCCCACGCAACTGCGTCTGCGGTTGCGTGGAACTGGTACGGACAGCCAGATTTTCTTTTTCGCTCGGGCGCAACCGTGTTAGCTGTCGCTGCAATGCTTGCCGTCGGCGGGGCAACCTTCGGACTTGCATATGGCTGTGTCCTAATGCTTTTCACGCGTCTCTCCAAACGAAACGTGCAGCCAACTGTTCACATTGTCGCTGCGTGCGTCACCTCTTTCATCCTAGGATTCGCGGCTGCGGTCTACGCGTTTGAGCGACATTCGATCGTTTCTCCGTTCCTCGTGGCATTTGCAACGGCGGCGATTGCATTCCTAGTGGCTACACTGTCTTCGGTGCCGTATGCTGACACCTCCGTAGCCAAAGATGGCGGATAACCATGGCGTCCACACGGAGCGGGGCTTGCGGCGGAATTTGAAATGGACAACTTTACTTTCCCCGCCCGGTGACGCCGGACGTTCGCCGACTGACATTGAATCGTGACACAACAATCGTTTGACGATTTACTGCATCGCCTTGCCCATGCTGGGATAGCTCCACCTGCATCGCTGGTTGGTTGCACGGAGGCTGAGATTGCTTCCCTCGAAGCGAAATACAACGTGACGCTACCGGCGACGTATCGCACTTACTTGACAATGATGGGACACGATTCGGGCCGCCTACTCACTCACGATCACTACGCCGCCACATATTCCCATGTCTTGGACATGACCACTCAATGCCGCGAGGACCGCGATGAATTTCCCGATTGCGGATTGCCCACGCTACCGCCTGACGCCCTCGTGATCGTCGGTCGGCTTGGCGAACAATTCATGATGATTCGTTGCTCTGCGTCCGACGACTCTCCGGTTTGGTACTTCAACGAATATGATGGCGAGATCAAACAGAGTTTTGGATCTGTGCTTGACTGGTTAGACTCACTTGCTGACGAAGCCGAGAATGCGATCGCCAACGGCTATTACAAACAGTTCCCAAACGGTACACGCCCCTAAACTCAAAATGCGGCGAACTATGCGATGCAAGTTGCGGACTGGAAATGGTTTGAAGACGAGCGGGTGTGAATCCCGCCTGAGTA
>NZ_BAABGA010000071.1:0-14523 GCF_039541335.1 Novipirellula rosea
GCATATCATCGCCGAGGAGGGTAACACCTACACGCGAGCACGCTTCAACGTCGGCCCAGGAACTGAACGACGACTACAATGCCGTACCGTATTCGATACTGAGTTTCCGGCCTCCGACCACGAAGCTTGGTTCATTGAATACTGTGATAACGTGACTGTCTACGATCCGTTTTCCTCACGTCACACGTTCGCCGAAACCTTCGAGGATGCCGACTGGTGGGAACGAAACGCTTCGGCAGCCGATCGGTGGAGCGATCGACTCTTGGAGGCAGGGCATTGAGTGCAACGTCAAATCGTTTTGAGCGTCAAAGCCAACTGGTCCCGACGGACCGGTTGGCTGAAGTCACCGCAACGGTGATCGGTGTCGGCGCGATCGGACGCCAAGTCGCCCTTCAACTCGCCTCTATCGGCACACCGAGAATCCAATTGATCGACTTCGATAGCGTCGACTTGTCCAACACGACGACGCAGGGCTACCGAAAGCACGAGGTTGGATGGGCGAAGCCGTTTGCGACATCGCAAGCCATCAGCGAAATCGATCCAACCATCGAAGTCATTCGATTGGAGGACCGTTTTCGTCCGCGCCAAGAAATCGGCAATGCAGTCTTCTGCTGCGTCGATTCCATTACGGTGCGAACAGCAATCTGGCGTTCGGTTCAATCTCGTGTCGGTTTTTGGGCCGATGGTCGGATGCTCGGCGAAGTGCTGCGAGTCCTTGCCGTCACCGACCGCGAATCCGAAGCTTACTACGCTTCAACACTCTTCGCCGCATCCGAAGCCCAACAAGGAACCTGCACTTCGCGAAGCACGATCTACGCTGCCAGCATCGCGGCGGGAATAATGGTCCATCAGTTCACACGCTGGCTCCGCGACATCCCAACGGACGCCGACACCAGCGTCAATCTGTTGTCCGGCGAATGGACCGTTCGCGACACTCCCTAACGAAACGAATGGGGCATTAGCTCTCACCAAGGCACCCAGCCCCTATACGTATCTATAAGGAGGAAAAGTGGAAGGACTAGCAGGATGGATCATCATCGGCTTCAATGCATGGTGGTTCTACAAGTCCGGCAAACGCACCGGCAGCCGCAAAGGCTACAACGTCGGCCGCAACCGAAGTCATCGCAACCACCGCTGACCACCAGTACGCCGTGGCCGCCATCCGGGGCGGTCACGGCGTTCCTTTTTTTAGCTATCAGCTACGATTCCGCTGCCAAAACATGGAATACACGGGGGTGCCCAGTCGAGTATCGTTCAAATTCTGCTCGGCGCGAATCAGACTAACTTTCAACCGCCTTTCCACTAGATTTCGCTGACTCTTTCATCCACCTTGGCAGAAAGCAAACGATGAGACACAATCCGGTAGATCCAAAGAGAATACCACCAAACTTCATCCACCACGCTTGTGAAATCACACGATCGAAAGCGAGGCGTTCAGTCCTTACGTCGCTAATTGCCTGACTCGCAAGCTCTGTTTTAAGCATGTATTCCTCGCGTTCGACAGGCGGATTAAGCTTCAATTCTTCAAGAGCTTCTTTCATTTTGGACAACTCATCGTCGTCGCCTTCTCGATTCGGCCAGCCTTTGTTGATTGCTTCAGCAAGTCGCATGTTCAAGCGAATACTCTCGACATCCATTTCAAATATTCGACTCGTCTTTTGCGCCGTCGCCTCAAGTTCTTCACTGAGAGTTGGGAGGCTCGATGCAAGAGCCCGATGGCGAATACCGTCGTTCAGCGTACCCCTCATCATTTTGGCGTCACTCATCAACGAATGTCTTGTCTGCCAATTCTTGTACGCCTCTGCCGCTTTGCGTTCCGATCGGTCCAATCGCGTCCTTGCAGAATCGGCACGTTCCGTTCCCCAAAAGTGGGTCATCATCCCACCAACAATCGCAATCACGCCAAGTGTTGCCAAGAAGCTATTGGGTGATCCATTGGCGGTTCCTATTTGAAACATTGGGAATCCTGTTCTGACATGTAAAAAAGAGAGCCATAGTGGTCAACGCTACAATTGCTGGGCTCCAAGGACGGAAGAACAGTCGCTAGTGTCGCATCAATGTCAGCGGCAGCGCGTGCAGCAACATACGGTGCCCTTCCGTTAACACTGTATTCCAAAAATATGTTGCCAAGCCCATGCTCCCCAAAGAAACGATCATAGTTTTTGGATCGATTGTAACTACGGCAATACCAAATTTGTCAGAACCACGGGTTGAAATAGAGAAAACCGGAAATCCTTCGGAAGATGCGAGAGAACCAATAGTTCTTATCAGCAGCGAGCTACGTCCGATCATTTCGCCACCGCTAATCACCAGGACTTCGTGGCGCTCACGGCGTTTCCTTTTTTTGACTATCAGCGGCGAATACAGAGGCCGTTAAACAAAGACAACTCGTTGACCGACAATTGATTGGCTAGAATATTATTACCTGAACACCAGCGTTATTCGCGAATACACCGGATTTTCAAAGAAACCATGCCGTCCTTCCTGACCGCCGAACCATCCGCAGCAATCTGCGACTCGCAGCAAACTGCGAGATTGAACGTTCTTTTCTGGAACGTCAACGGTGAGATCGACCTGTCACTTCTCGCGAAAATGGTCGATGAATTGGATGTCAGCTTGCTTTGCTTGGCAGAGAGCACAATCGACAACGCTGAGTTGCTTAATCGAATCAGCGCGCGCGGTGATCGTCATTTCAAAAATTTGCGATTGATGACACCGAAGCTCACTGTCATCACAAGATCGGACATTGCTGGAGATGAACGCTACAGCGATATTAATGGGCGATTGTCGGTGTTAGGTCTGAAGGTTGCGAAGCAGGAATTCCTATTTGCTGCAGTCCATTTGCAGAGTATGAACAACACCGATGAGAAGGACCGTTTTACCGAGGCTTGCATCGTCGCGGATCAGATTCGTGCGGTCGAAGAGGAACACTCGAATAACCGAACCATTTTGTGCGGTGATCTGAACATGAACCCGTTTTCAGATGGTGTCGTCGCCGCAAAAGCCTTTCATGCTATCGCGGATCGTCGAATTGTTCAGCGTGGAGCCAGAGTGGTCCAGAATCGGGAGTATCCGTTTTTCTACAATCCGATGTGGAATTTTTTGGGTGATGAGACAGATGGGCCACCAGGTACGCTTTACTACCGACACTCCGGCCACGTTTCCTACGAATGGAACATGTTCGACCAAGTCCTGATCCGGCCCCAGTGTCTTGGATTCTACCGTGGTGTGAGTGTGCTGACTGAATCCTGCGGCATTTCACTCGCGAAAAAGAGCGGTCGGCCGAACCGCAAGAAGTACTCCGACCATTTTCCTTTATTGATCAATTTCGAGGTTCCCAATGCCTAATAGTACCGACGATCTCTGGCCTGCAGACGTTGTTTCGCAAACGTTTCAATCGCCAACGCACGTACTGAGGACTCAGGCGTCAAATCTCGTCGATCGAATGAACGGGTTGGTTTTGGCCGAGGTCAAACAAACTGAGATTGAAGATGAGAACGACCCGCGGATCGTTCTACGATTCGAGATCTTGCCGTCATCAAAAGCACCTCGTGTGAAACTTTTTGAAGTCGTCCACCGTCGAGATTTTCCGTATCCTGCACTGATCGTTGAACCCTCAGAGCTTCCGACGTACTTGCGACGTCGCTACTACTCCCCTGGAATATCAGAGAGCATTTCACTGATGACCTCCATGAGTAGCTTGATGTCAAAACCAGGTGAATGGGTAGAGAACGAAAATGTTTGCGCAACACCGCAAGAATTTGTCCGAAAGCTTGGGCAGGTATTGGCATCAACGGAGATTAAGTCAGCAGTGATGTCGGTTCTTGCACGTTCGCAAGAAGAGTTAGAGGAGAAGCCACTATCGGTAACGCCACCACCGACGGCAACTCCACCACCAGCAAACAATGGAGAGCCAGGCACCACCGATGGAGATGTGGAGACCGACAAGCAGTGAATTTGTGGACCTACCAGCATCCGGAGGTCTTGATTACCAACGGAATTGAGGACCTCAATAAGTCGCGATAGTGCCGGACATTGAAGGACGCCCCCACGGCATACCGGCAACTCGCGGACCTAGTCGGAACAAATCAGATTGTTTGGTGCTATGTATCCCTGTTTCAAGCGATCATAGGATTCCGTGGACGCTCGAAGTGCTCGAGAGTGATTTCCTAGCCATAATTGACACATTCGTCTCGAACCGGATGCTAAAGACGAAACTCTTCCTGGATCACTGCATGACCAGTGGCTTCTCCAGGCACCTGAAGACGACATCGAGGGATATAAAGCTCAACAAGAAGCCTATTATCATGCTCAGCTGGAACCAACCGGCGGATGGTCTTCACAACTGCTAATCAATGATCCATTTCGCGAAGGAACAACCGTTCTTCTGCGGCACCCCGTTCCCATTGCTTGGGTGCTGAAACATCCTGGTTCTGTAAAACCGCGATGAGCCGAGTGAGAATTTTTGCAATGTTGGACCAGGGAAGGTACACGCCGACGGTTGGCATAAAGTAGAAAAAACCGTCCTCGGTCTGGTCCTGTTGGTCTTCGAGAATATCCAATAAGTTGAATTGAAGCTCTCAACAGCTGGGTTGATCGACTGTGGTACGTCGCCAGTTCACTCCGACGTATAGCGAATCCCGTTCTGGCTCGTACCAAATAAGGAGGTTCAGGAATTGCATCAGATCTTCAATGAAGTCGAATCCGATTTAGGCGATGCCAGCTTCTGTGGTGCCGATGCCCGCACGCCATATTTGCTCGATTTATGGTGCCAAATCGACGTCAATTCCTGCTCGTTGGTTGCCATCGGAGACCAGTTTGCTGGGATGCGGGCGCCGGGTATCTGTTTCGTCACTCATTGTAAAGGTCACTGTTTAGGGTTGAGAACACCCGATCCGACGATGTTGCCGGATCGGGCTTGGTGGGCATCGCGTTGCCGCGCGAGTGGCCCTGCCGCCAAGGTCGTCGGGATTTAGTGAGTGGTTTAGTCGTCAGGTCGTCCCGGTTTTGTCGTGATGTGCTGCAACGATCGTTTAGGGGCACGGAGCTTTGCGTCTAGCAGACGTTCTGGGGGTTACCGCCATCAGTGAAAGCAAGCGATTGACCTCGGCTTCGGCGATCTTGATCCGTCCTTGGCCTTTCCGTTCGCCTTGGAAATAATGGATCCTCGTCGATTGCCCCCTGACAACGAATTCGCCCGAATCCGATTGCGAAAGCCAGTCGTACAGCGTCAGTTGGCTGATGCCGAGTCTCGCTGCCGCGTCGTGAGTGCTGAGTAGTTCAGGGGGGCATGGATTTGTCCGTCGAAACGTCCTTGTCGGTCTGTTTCGCGGCAAATTAGCGATCCCTTGTCGCATGGCCGTCGCACCATGCGACAAATCGAATTTTTTCAAGAACAAGCTTTGAATCGCCCATGAACCAGTTGCAGATCGCACTCCAAGGATTTGAGAGCCTAGCCCCGGGGTTGAACCTGAATTTGAATGCCGAACTGTCTGATTGCATTGAGCAGTGGTTGACGACGGAGGTGTGTCCAGTGGTTGAACAGCTCGGCGAAAGTAAGCGATTTCAATCGACCGTTCTTTGGTCGGTGAATCGCCTTTCTCCTTCCGCGAAGACCGATGAGCGAAGATTGGTCGTTGACGTCGAGCGCAAGCTGGTCCACTTGGCTGCCGGGATCGCAACCCTCATTGATGTCGCAGAGAACGAGGCTTCCATAGGCGATAAAACAGTATCGGAATTCGCAGACTTACATCGAGAAACCGCAGCGTACATTGCCAACAAGCCTTGGTTTGATCTTGTCTGTACTCAGGATTTTTTTCATCCGACACACGATTTGCACCTCGACACGTTGAAATTGAATTTCGAGCACACGAAGGCGTTTCGCCAACGAAATGTTCAACTTCCGCTGGGCGACTATGTGACTCGCTTACTTCTCAATCGAGTGGACTACTGGGTTTCGGTTCTGACAAGGATTGCCGATTCAGCATCGTCCCTTATTCCAGCAGGACCTGAGACGAGTGAACGCTTTAAGGCAGTGAGTCGTATCGAGAGCTGTCGGCTCAAACTGAACCAGGCGGTAGAGAAGCTGATTTCAGCCTGCCAGGAGCCAGCGATACAGCGGCAGCGAGAGGCTGCCACCGCTTTGACTCTCGTCTACTCCGCGTACTCGGCCAATCCTCAATTGCAGTGGCTTGGTGGCAACGACAGTTTGTGGAGGGTTGGTGGAGGAATTATTCGTAGCTGGGTTCGGCGTCGCGGCACCGTGCAAAACCAAGTGCGCGATCCGAGCGGCGTTATCGTGTTGACGCCGCCGGTTCAGGCATCTCTTTGTGATCCATCCGTCATCCGCCACATCGCATACTCATTGCATGAAATGCAGCAATTCTTTGCGGTCCCCGACGACCCTCGGGAGATCATTCGCGAAGCAGTATATAGAGCAAAATTGGTTATGGTTGACAGAGAGCCGCGAGAGGTATGGTTCAATGGCCAGCCCGCATGTGACGCAATTTGGGACAATCAACCGGCGTCCTGGGATCTTCTGTGGAAACTTGCGATAAAGCCAGGTCACGCAGTGGATCATGAGGCTCTATCGAAATGCACGGTTAAAACGTTCCGGTCGCGTCGAAATCGACTGGGAGAACTTCTTGGCGAGAAATCTGGGCTGAACGGAACTATCGAGACCCAGCCGAAATTGGGGTACAAGCTTCAGGTAGATCCAAGCAATGTAATCCTTCTAAAGGACGACGGATTTGGGAATTTGAAAGAACTGAACTCTCGGGCTTAATAGAAAAAGTCGGGCAACTTTGCAGTTGTCGCATGACGCGACTGTGATGCGACAAGTCGCTTCTACACTCCGGCCACGGCTTGCAACACTGAGGCCTTGTCGGCGACAGCGAGCATTCTGCGGCAGGCCGTGCATCACGACGATTCACGGAGATGTGAACATGCTGTCTAAAACCATTGCGTCCACCCTAGATCAATTGCGTCAGGACTTTGATAAGCAGGCTTCATCCAATGCGAAAGGACGTCCCAAACAACCTAAGAAACTCCGCACCAAGGATGAAATACATCGCAAGAAGGAAGAACTTTACCAAAAGTACATAGATGAAATTGACGAGCTACTGGCCGCGTTCTATGCGGTGATGAAGGAGAAAGACGCCGACAGTATTGGGGCTTTGTATGCTCGTCACTCATCGCACTTTCAGGATTCGATCATTGATCAGATTCGTGTGATCCTGGAAGATGCTGTTCGGAAGAAGATTTACATCCCCAGGGAAAACGTGTGCTTTGACATCGCGATTCGCGGGTGCAAGGAACGTCGGCCGGGATTGATTGCACTCAGGAAGCTTGTTGCGTCCGGCAAGGCTCAGGCTGTGATGGCGTTTGCCACATCACGATTGTACCGCCGAACTTATCGGTCACTTCAATTCGTCGAAGAAGAATTGGTGGAGCGTGGCATTCGCGGAATCTTTGTCAAGTCGAACATCGACACAGCGGAAGGCGACCACTGGCGGACACTCTTGCAGGCTCTAGCTTCCAACGACGAAGCACAGGTCCGCCATTCCGTTGCACACATACAAGCCTCACAGGAAGGGCTCTTCGTTAGGCGGATGGTGCATACAGGGCTATCGCTAGGTTTTACCGGCGAAGTGGTGGTGGGCGAATTCACGCGTCGTCAACGCCCACGCCGCAGGATCGTGATTGATCCAGAAACGGCCCGCTGGATCGTGCGGATTTTTTACTGGTACGTTGTTGAAGGAATCAGTATCCCCGCGATTGCGAGAAAGCTGAATGCTGACCCTGATGCTCCTGCGCCAACGAAGTCAACAACTGGGCTTTGGAGTCGCACGTCAGTCATCAGACATCTTGCCAACGCGGAGTATCGTGGATGGTGGGTGTATGGTGCGAAGGAGACCAAATGGCTAAGCAAACAAGATTATGCAGTTCAAGTCGCCCGTGAGTCTCCGTTGAAGGAAGGACAGTTTGAAGAGTTGCGCATCGTTCCCGACGATTGCTGGTATGCCGCACAAAAACTGCTCGATACCGAACACGGCGATTCAGGGCGAAAGTCTCAGGTCCGTGACCGTAATTGTTGCCCCAATTTTCTGCGACAGCTTTTCGTGTGTCCGGATCACCAGCGAAAGCTTGCTGTCGGAGGAGCCAAAGGGTGCGTCCTATTGTGTCCCACATGTCGATTTATCAATACGGATGAACGTCCCCTTTTTACTCACCTAAATCGAAAGCTGGCGATTCGTCTAACATGCGAGAAATTGGTTGCTTCGCTGGAACCGACCGACGAACTGGTTGCTTCGATCGTTGCGATTTGTCAACGGGAATCGGCTTCATTGAGTCAAGCCGAGCCGGAATCGCTAACGACGCTACGCACTCAGTTGAACGCTCTGCTCTCAACGATCGAGTTTAATCGTCGTAATCCTGGAATCTCCGACGAGGAACAACGTCGCACGGAGTCTGTTTTGAAAGACCTGCGTTGCCAACAGAACGAGTTGCTCGCACGACTGCGCTCAGTGGAGTCAGCGATGACGGCGACCGATCGTGTTCCCGATCGTGAAGCGGTCATCGAGTTTCTCGAAATGACTCGCGACCAATTGCAGCAGTGCTTAACCACAAAGGACGAGACTGAACTGCGTAACGGACGGCGAATCATTGACGACCTAATCGGGGGCACTATTGAACTGCACCAAATTGGCAAGCGTGTGAAGTCAAAAGGGTATCTTCAAGGCCGTTTTCAGATCGACACCGTAGCGTTCGCGGTAGAGCGATTGACCGGGATGCGACTGGTGGAATCGAGCGCGTTTCGGGATGCCGTAATCGACTACAAGAGGACAATGTTGATCGACGAGCAATCCGAAACAGCGAAACGACTTTGGGAGGATGGCTTGCTTCATGTTGAGATTGCCGAGCAGATGGGATGTATCCCTCCGTACGTCACCAAACTGATCCAGCACTGGCACGACCAGCGTGGGTTGCCCCGGCCAAACAACAAAAAGCGTCGTAAGTCGCTCAAAAACAAGCAGCAACGGACGCCGCTCTACAAACAGATCGCCAATCAGGTGCAGGAGTTGATGGAGGCTGGACTTTCTAATCTGGAGATCGCGAGGCTGACCAAGACTTCTGACACCAACGTCGCCAAGGCCATCAAATGGTGGTACGAGAAACGGGATCTTCCGGTACCGACGGCAGCCGATCGTCGCAATCAAAAGCTCAGGCGTGCGATGTCGATGCTCGATGGCGGTGCTTTGCTAACCGATGTCGCGAACGAACTCGACTACAGTGCCCGCGGCCTGAAGTTGGCGTTGAACAAGTACGCCGAAGACAACGGGGATGAGACGATTGATTTTAGGTCGCGGCGGGGTAACGCGAAGTCTGGAGGATCGGCAAACGGCAAAGCCCGCCCGGCTGATTCCGACGCCGCATAGGCAGCACCGCCGATGAAAACTCCGCAGAACCTGCCCGGTTCAGCACCCTGCTGGACCGGGTTTTTCTATGCTTAAACCGCCGCAAATGCGGGGATCGAGTTCTTCGCCTGTGAGCCACAAATGGGCTCAAACCAACGCTGGAGGATGGAAACAACGGCTCCCCATCGAAAACGTACCGGAAGCCACTTTCTTAACTCGTTGATTTGCAACACTTTACGGAATTCACTTTGAAAGTTGAATTCAGGTTAGTGGTGTCTTCGACTAACACGAATTCCATCTTCGAGATAAACTTGAATAACGTTTATAAGTTCGATTTCCTTGACCTACCACTTTTTAGCGTGACCATCGCTCGCGCCTCGATAGCTCGCGTTTAGCGCCGATAGAAACACTGCCCAGACTGAGCGGCAATTCTTGCACCATTCTCGAAAGTGTGCATTCTCCGAGGTGCTGAACGCCTATTTGGAGCACTGTAGATCGGTACCATGTTTACGGAACTTCGTTCCTCCTGGTCCACCTAAGCTGCTTGCTAATAAGTGGCTCGATCGTAGTCATCAAGGTCTCCGAGTTCCAGAGAATGAATACAACACACGAACCATCACTGTCGCCTCCTCCTCCACTGCTACCACCACCGCCGCCATCTCGACGATGTTCGCGAAGTTCCTGTTGCTGCTGTGTGCGTCGCCTGTGCACCGACGGAGACTACCGGGCCGTTGTACTGAGCATCTGCGTCAATACTAATGTCCATCGAAATGTTAATTTCGACAGTTAAAAACAACCCGGTAGGATCAACAGCGTGTGTCGAGTCGCCATGCACATAGGCGTATTTGTGCAAAGAAGTAACTCCGACGCGGTTTCACCGCTGTCGTCGTAAATCTCGTCGTGATTTACTTGTCAAAGATCAGTTTGCCCGGTGCGTTTCGGGTCGGACTCAAAAAAAAGCTCGGCGCGGGTTTTTGGACGAGAGCGGGTTCACGCTCGATGCGTTTTTTTCTTTAGTCGCTTATCGTCTGGGGGCATTTTAGCTGCCCATGACCGCCATCGCAACGCGCGGCGGCGACCGTTCCGTTTCCGATAGCAGCTAAAACCAACTCGTGCGGTCGGCATCCAGCCGAAAGAAATGGCGGACTTCGTGTCCTCCACGCAGTCGCCAAAGCTCCGGTGCAGGCACGTGTGCACTCAGCTAAGAGACCTGACCTATTTGATCGATCAAATTTAATCAAGGGACAACAAGCGTCAACCAAAACATCATCGAACACCCGAGTCATGCCTAAAAAATCCCGGGGGTTTGGGGGCAGGCCCCCAAGACAGTACCGACGAACAGCAAAGGAATTAAAAAATGTCTTTTTAATCAACTATTGACAAAAGTTAAGACCGTCGCTGACCCATTTGAATTCTCCACCGGGCAATTCGCCTCCGGAATCATCATCACCGACTGCAGTCTTGATCATCTCTCGATACAGCAGCAGCCGGGCCGAACAGTATTGGGTTTGACTCATTTGATTTCCCTTTCCCTCCCTACGTTTCTACGATCGTTGCGACTGGGTACAAGCCTGTTTCAGAAATTGCTAGCGAGAAAGTAAGTCCTGAGGGAACGTTCAACTTCCTTGGGGAATGCACAAGGACCTGGGTGGCAGATCCAAGCTCAGGAGAACCAGAAAGCTCAAGAACAAACACGCCACTCGCAGTTCTACAGGGAATGAAATCCCCTGTTCTGAATCCCCTTTTTGCGGTTGCCTCTGCAATCTCTTTGCGAACAGACATGCCAATGTGAGCTGGGAATATCGAGTCGCTCCTCGGAGACTCTGTATTGTCCGAATACTTTAAATCGTAGAGTTTTGGCCATTTCTCAATGATTTGACCAACCGAATGTACTAGCAGTTTGGCAGAGACTTCGGTTCGCCAGGACATCTGTTCCGAAACTGGAACGGTCCAAAGCCAGCATCCATATTCCGGAATTTCGAAATTGGTTGTTTCAACAAAAATCTGATTTGTCATTTGGAAAACAGCTCCATCAGCAAGCCGCTCACGTTCGCGCTGTTCGAATGCCTTACGGCGTTCCAGATCTACCGGATGTAGCTTGCTTAGTATCCCATCTGGATATCGGACCGTTACATGGTCCACTGTATCCTTCCCAACGCGATAAACGTTCAAGAATGGTGAGTCAAAGGATGTACTAAGCTCATTGCCAAAGTAAACAAGAATTGTCGAGTTGCCTTTTCTCGTAATAAAACCAATCGGCGCGGTCATACTGCTTTGAATCCCCAATGGAAGAGAAGCTTTTGCGCATTTGCCTCGAGTTGAGCTGCAACCGGTCCAAGAGACTTTCCAAAGAGCCCTCGCTCAGACATCTACGCAAAATGTATCAACTCCTCTGTGAGCGTTGAAAGGTTGCCGTGTGTCTTCGAAACAAAGATTTTCCCCGACTGGCTGATTCGTCCGGCACCAAGATTTATTGCATCGTCAGCACCGCCCAGAATTACACCACTCACCTTGGTAATACCATCGGGGTGTTTTGCAAGGTACTTCATCATTATAGCCTCTAGGTATTCCTCAAGTGCTTGTTTCTGCCAAACGTTTCCCGCCCAACGGTAAGGAACACGGAGGCCAGTTTGTTCAACTGCTTCCTCTGACAGTTCTTTAAACAGCGACTTGAATGCCTGGAACGCAGCTCGCTGTGTTGTATTTAGTGTCTGTACCGTTAGCTGAGTCGTGACAGCGACCGTTCGTCCACCAGCATTTGCTGCACGAGCGAGGCGGGCAGCACGATAGATTTTATAGACGCCAGCAAACGGCAAAAGTATCCCGGAGATTAGAAGCCCTGTTCGTACCTCTCTGGCAAAAACATCCCAACTCTGGGCGCGATAGCCTTGGTAGCTGGCTGACACAAGTGCGAAGCCAGTCGTGCTAATTGCAATTCCCGCAAGCAAAGAGAGAATTTTAAAGTTGCCGGTTGGGTCGACTCCACCAATCGGGTCACCATGCACATAGGTGTATTTGTGCAAAGAAGTGACTCTGACGCGATTGGCTCAACGTCGTCGTAATTCTCGTCGTGATTTACTTGTCAAAGATCAGTTTCGCCCGGTGCGTTTCGGGTCGGACTTAAAAAAAGCTCGACGCGGTTTTTTGGGCCAGAGCGGGGTCACGCTCAATGCGTTTTTTTCTTTAGTCGCTTTTTGTCTGGGTGCATTTTAGCTGCCCACGACCGCCGCAGCAACGCGCGGCGGCGACCGTTCCGTTTTCGATAGCAGCTAAAACCAACTCGCGCGGTCGGCATCCAGCCGAAAGAAACGGTGAACCTCGTGTCCGCCAAGCCGTCGCAAAGACGCCGGTGCAGCATCTGGTTTACTCATCTAAGAGTCCTGACCCATTTGATCGCTCAAGAGTCCTGACCCATTTGATCGCTCTGACCCATTTGATCGCTCTCTGACCCATTTGATCGCTCTCGTGTCCGCCAAGCCGTTCCTGAAACTCCGGTGCAGGCGAGTGGTCACTCGTCTAAGAGACATGACCCATTTGATCGCCCCGCTTTCCCTGACACCCTTTATTGCTCTTTCTCTTTAGCATGATCAACACGGCAGACCCACACGCCAAAACAATTCCACCAAACAATCTTTGAGCACGATTAGCTTTGACATGTTGTTCTCGCGAATAGACTACTTCGTCTTCGTCTACGATCTCCACCGGATAGTGTTCGCCTGGTTCAAAAAACACGCAAACGTTGTTCCCCGGCGGGATCACTCGGGCAATGCTCTTCTGCTTATCTCCCGACATCACAAAACGAACTTTTTGGTCGTCCGAACTGATTTCCATAGCGATATCACGCCTCGTGACAACAACTTCCGAGAGCGTACCGCACAATGATGATAATCGCTCAAGCTGGTAGAGATGAAATGCCGCAAATGAGAGCAAAGCGAGGATCGTAAGCAATCCCGCTGCGACGATGCTGATTCGCTGAACGGAAAACCTATCTATTCCGTCCCCTCGCCAGAGACAGACTGCGAACGTATTGCAAACGATTGTGGCAACGAAAACAGGGATGAACAGATGGGAAAAGACTTCGTTTAAGTGAAGCCAACGAAAGATGTCCTTGAGCCCTGGCAGCGCAAGCAGCATCGAGTAAAGCACGATTGTTGCGTTCGGACTAAGCAGAAGTTGTTTTGACAGCCAGGCGATCATTCGTCCTCCCCGATGAAGTAATCAAACTTCCCAGCCGTACTAACAAGAAAATCCTGCATCGGCGTTATTGCATACTCTACTAAGAAGTCACTTGTTTCATCGACGAGAGTGTCAAAATCCGTGCCAGGAGGGAGTAGTCGAATTTCCGTAATGACGTTTGCGAGGCGTCGCCCGACCGCTCGAGGAAAGTGCTTTCCCCAATTGAGTCCGTTTGCATTAAAGCCAAACGTCAAGAACGCGTCCAAAACCGTTACTGCAAGTTCTTTTTTAGTCAATGGCTGACCATTTCCAGTCAGTGTCGCACGCATGAAAGTTAATACTGGAAGCATTGCTCCGAGAAGCAGTGATGCGTTGCCTTGCATGGAATGACGGTACGTTCCGGTACCCGGAAGGGTTAGTCCCTTGCCTGTCCACTGATCCCATGATTCGTCGAAAACTCCCTCAGCGAATGCGATTGCAATGCTTTCTTGCGAGCCCTTGTCATATAGTGAGTTTCCCTTGATGTATTCGACCAGGACCTGTAGCCCAGCTGACATCAGCCCTGCCTTCAGCGATTCCTTCTTGTTGATCGCGAAACCGATTCCACTCCCGAACTGAAACCCAACCAAGGCTCCTTTAATTGGTGAACTCCTGAAGTATCCTCCCCAGATCGCTCCCCCGGCAACTGTGCTTCCGGCGGTAATTTTCATTCCCGTCGCGATCGTAGTTGTCATCGATGTCGTGCTGAACATCCCACTCGGATCAACGCCCCCAATCGGATCCCCGTGCACATAGGCGTATTTGTGCAAGCTCTGCGGGTCTTGCATGTTCCCGCTGAACGGATCGAGGCGGTTCCATTGGGCTGACGAAGCGTCGTACCAGCGGGCTCGGTTGTAGCCGCGATTGAGCGTGCTGTCCCAAGCTTCACCGG
>NZ_BAABGA010000072.1:0-82545 GCF_039541335.1 Novipirellula rosea
CATCACAGCGAATCGACGTGAAAACCGGTCGAAACACCACAATGATCATATACTAGGGTCGGCCGCGATAGCGGCCGGGGAGGGCTATGAAACCATGCTTGCACCGTCCATCGCTAACACCCCGAGCCCCACCCAGCGTCGGCTGCCGCCGACTCTGACCTCCCCACAGGGGAGGTGAATTCTAATTTACCCTCCCTCCTGGGAGGGTCGTCCGCGGGGATGCGGCCGGGGAGGGTGGTGAAACCATGCTTGCACCGTCCGCCGCTAACACCCCGAGCCCCACCCAGAGCCGGCTACCGCCGACTCTGACCTCCCCACAGGGGAGGTGAATTCTAATTTACCCTCCCTCCTGGGAGGGCCGGCCGCAGGGATGCGGCCGGGGAGGGTGGTGAAACCATGCTTGCACGATCCACCACTAACACTCCGAGCCCCACCCAGAGCCGGCTACCGCCGACTCTGACCTCCCCACAGGGGAGGTTAATTCTTGTGCTCACGCTGGCTGTTTTTTGGCTGGAACGAGTAGCACAATCGCGGCGGACGAAATGACACAGAGAATCAGGATCGCCGCGGGGTATCCCAGGCGGACTTGCAGACTGCCTAGTAGCGAGGTGGACCAGGCCTCGCAAGCATTGGTGGCCGCCATAAATGCGGTGAATTGAGTAGCAGCCAACTTTGGCGACGTCAAATTCATCAGCCAATGATAAAGAGCCACTGTTAGCCAACCGATCGTGAAGGCCACTGCCGTCAAAAGCACGAGAATGTGAAATCCTTTTTGCCCCTCTAACCACCGATCCACGACCGCCAGCGAAACGATTGCGACCAGGTTGACGATCAAGGCGGTCGCGACAAATCGCGTCCCTTGCACGTGCCGCGAAATGCGTCCGGCAAAAAGAGAACCGACGATCATTGCGCCAATCATCGTCGTCGCCGTGAACTGACCGACCGCAAACTCGCTATAGCCATGATCGATCAACAACGGGCCCAGTACCGCTTCGAGCGATTTAAATGCGGCCGGGGCAAACAACGCGAACAGAAAGGCTCGTCCCATCCCTCCCGTCCGAATCGCGGTGAACAGCTCGCTCGCGAGCGTCCGCAGTCGCATGAAAAACGCAGTTTGCTTGGCACCATCCGCTTCCATCGCAAGAGCCGCGGCGAAACCGATGGAGCTCTCCCTTGCTCTCGTCAACGCGAGCGCCGAAACCATAATCAGAGCGATCAAAACGCCAACGACTCCGGCAAAGCCGATATAGCGTTCCAAAATTAACGACCCGCCCCCCATTGCCGCTCGCCCCACCATCACCCCGCACTGCATCCATCCATTCAGCGAGCCTCGCTCGATGGGCTGCGATTCATTCACACACAGCGCGTCGATAGAGATATCCTGCGTTGCAGCGGCAAAAGCATGGAACAATAGACACGCAGCAACCGCCGAAAACTGCTCACGAACATCCAACCACAGCAGAGGAAGCAGTGCAATCGCCATCACCGATTGGCTGGCGAGAATCCAGTGGCGAAAACCCCATCGCGGACCACGCAGCAGGTCGACCAGCGGCGCCCACAAGAATTTCAGCGTCCACGGCATGATCAACAACGCCATCAGCCATGTGATCTGATCCACCGGTATCTCCATCGCTCGCCAGCGAGTCGGCAATCCTAGCCAGATGAAGCCAATCGGAGCTCCTTCGCTCAGGTAGAGCAGTCCAAACAGTACTTTACGGCGTGGCGGCGTGGCGAGAAGATCCATGCGGTCGATTGTATCCGCCGCTTAACCTCAGCGGGCGGATGACGCGACGATGCCACGCCGAGTCAATTCAGCCAACACTTCGGCAGCCTGCTCGCTCGGCGTTGCCTCGGCGTGGCCGGCGAGATGGATTTCCGGCTGCTCAGGCGACTCGTACGGATCACTGATCCCGGTAAAGTTCTTGATCTCGCCAGCTCGCGCTTTTTTGTACAACCCTTTGGGATCGCGAGCTTCACAAATCTCAAGCGGAGTGTCGACGAACACTTCAAGAAAGTCCCCGACGGCTCCGCTCGCCTCGACGATCTTTCGCACTCGATCACGATCTCTGCGATAAGGACTGACAAACGCGGTTAATGTGATCAGCCCTGCGGATGCCATCAGTGCTGCGACCGAACCAATCCGGCGAATATTCTCTTCGCGGTCGATTGCACCAAAACCGAGTCCAAAGCGGTTGGCAAACTCCTCGCCGTGCTCTTCTTTCAAACCGCTCGGGGGCGCACATAAACCGTGGCGGATATTGTCGCCATCGAGCAAAATTGTCGCGCGTCCGAGCTGGTTCAGCTGATGTTCTAGCTCGTTGGCAACCGTACTTTTACCGCACCCGCTCAATCCAGTGAACCAAACAACGACGCCGCGCTGGCTAAGATTCGCTTCGCGTGCGGCGCGATCGACGGTCTGTTCGTGCCATACAATATCAGAGGGATTTGTCATTTGTCGCTAATGGTTTTCGTTTTAAATCGTGGGATGGTTAATCGGTAAGCTGAAGCCAGCCGAGGCGGTTCACCGCCATTCGGGGTCTCGTTTTTCTAGAAATGCGGCAACGCCTTCTTTAGCCGATTCGGTCGAGCACGCTGCTGCACTATAGGCCGTTCCGGCGGCGATTTGGCTAAGCAGCATTTCACCAACGCACTCGTTCAGCAGTCGCTTGGTTGCCTGCACCGCTTCGCGAGGCGCCTCGGCACACGCCGCAGCCAATTCGGACGCCGCCACCCAAATCTGAGCCGAGGGGACCGGCTTGGGACACATCCCCAAGCGATAGGCCTCGTCGGCATCGATCACTTGGCCGGTTAACAGCATCCGAGCCGCGGTGGCAGCCCCAAAGCGAAATGAAATCAACGCGCCCGTGGCACCGCTGACCAGACCACGACGGGTCGCTTCGGCACTGAGCGCGCCCCGCTCGGAAAGCACCAACAGATCGGCGGCGAGGGCAATTCCGAGCCCCGCCCCAATTGCGGCCCCATCGACCGCAGCAATCACAGGTTTTGGAAAGCGGAGAATTTGCTCGAGCAGCTCCGCATAACGTTGCCATAGTTTAAACAACTCGCCCTGAGACTCATCAACCGCCATCGCCGAGATCGCACTGAGCACGCTCAGGTCGATTCCGCTGCTGAAGTGCTCGCCACCGCCGGTGAGAATCACCGCACGAACTCGCTTTTCTTGGTGGAGGTCGGAAAATGCGGTCCGCAGATCTTCGATCAGCGTCGGGCTCAGCGTGTTATGCCGTGACGGGTGATCCATCAGTACCGTGGCGACGGCGCCGTGGATTTTGATTTCGACGTGTTGCATTGAATCGCTCTGAAGAAAAGAGCCATCAGGAATAAAAACAGGCAAGGCCTACGTTATCATCGCCGAACCGACCGCCGCGTGCTACCCGCGGCAAGCTCAGACGCTGCAGCCCCTCTGATCGATACGTTTCGCTCGAAAGAGAGAGCGGAAGCGTGAACGAAAAAACCCCGAAGAACTAGGTTCTCCGGGGCTCCTTCTGCTCTCACGCCTTGCGACGCTAGAGGTTTTCGTTAAGCAACTGGATCGATTGCTTAGTTACCACAGTTGACGCAACCAGCGCCTGTTGCCATGGGTGCAGGTGCTGCAACAGGACCTTCGCTGTAGACAGCGGAAGATGAACTGCCACCGCAATTGACGCAACCAGCTCCGGTCGAGTAGCCGGCTCCAGCACCGTATCCAGCGCCGTTACCGCCACCGTAAACAGGAACTTGAACCGTCGTAGGAACTTGACGGCAAACACGAACTTGAACTTCACGCATCGATTGCACAGGAACGCACACGGTGTAGGTTTCTGGCACTTCTTCCTGAACGGTGTCGTAAACGGTGACGTTGTACGAACGCGTACGAGTTTCAGGAACATTGACGGTGTAGTTAACTTCGCGAGTACGCTCTTGGTTTTCCAAGCGGGTACGGTTGACCGTGCGAGTGCGGGTCTCGGTGGTCATCGTCGTTTGAGGAACCGTACGGGTACGCGTTTCAAGACGAGTCTTGGTCACAGGCACCTTGCGAGTGCGAGTTTCCGTTTTCATGCGAGTCACAGGAACGCTACGAGTGCGAGTCTCGGTGCGGTAGCTCGTGACGTTGTATTCACGAGTACGTTCTTCTTGACGGCACTTTTGTACGGTGACCATACGAGTACGTTGCTCGTTGACCATTTCCGTGTAAGGAACTTGGCGAGTACGAGTTTCCATACGAGTGCGAGTCACAGGAACTTCGCGAGTGCGAGTCTCTTGACGGCATTTTGTGACCTGGATCGAACGAGTGCGTTGCTCGGTCGTGTACTTGGTCACATTGACCATACGAGTGCGAGTTTCGGCACGCATACGAGTCACAGGCACCATGCGAGTTTTGGTTTCGCAGGTGTAGCTAGTCGTCGTGTAGGTGTAAGGCACCTGAGTCGTTTGACGTTGGTAGGTCGTGTAAGGAACTTCGGTCGTCACAGGATTAGGAACGTAAACGCGACGGTAAGCGATTTGAGGACCGCATCCCGCACCGGCTGAAACGCCGCCGCCACCGCAACCGTTGTCACAACCGCTGTCACATGTCGAGACAGGCTTGCAGCAGCAGCACGATCCACAACCGTGATGGCCGTGACGATGACCGCCCAACAGGCCGCCACCGATGATTCCGCCACGGTGCGAATGTCCGCCACCGACTTGAACCGCTTGACATTGGTAGCTACCCATATCGCGGGTCACAGTTCGCATCGAGGTCACAGGAACGCACGTGCTAACAGTACGGTAAGCGGTGTGCGTTTGCTGAACAGGAACGCGAACTTGGTAAGTCTGAGCGACTTCTTCGGTGTAAGGAACCGAAACCGTATAGGTCTGCTCGACTTGCTCGGTGTGAGGAACCGAAACCGTGTAAGGCTGCTCGATGGTCTCGGTGTAAGGCACGTTAACGGTGTAGTTCTGAGTTACCGTTTCGGTGTAAGGAACACATACTTGATAGGAAACGTCACGCACCTTTTGTACTGGAACGCATACCGTGTAAGTCTGCTCCACTTGCTCGGTGTAAGGAACGTTAACCATGTACGTTTGGGTTTTAGTTTCAGTAACAGGAACTGAAACGTTATAAGTCTGGTCAACGTTCTCGGTATAAGGAACGTTCACAGTGTAGGTCTGTTCTACTTCTTCGGTATAAGGTACCGATACTTGGTAGCTTTGTTCGACCTGAGTCGTGACAGGCACCTGAACGGTGTATGGCACTTCTTCGGTGTATGGCACACTGACTTGGACGTTGTACGTTTCCGTACGAGTCTGAGTCTGAGGCACCATCACGGTGTACTCTTGTTGCTTCGTTTCAACGCGTGCAACTTGGCGAGTAACAGTTCGCATACGGGTCTGCGTTTGACGCTGGTACGTCGTTGTTGGAACCATGCGTGTTTCGGTCACATACTGTGAACGCATGACGGTTTGCGTTTGATACGAAACCGCAGGGCCACAAGCATCTGCACCGCCTGCGTAAACGGCGCCCGAGCCGCTACCCATGGCGACACCGCCACCTGAAACACATCCGGCGCCGCTCTCGCAGCCGCCACATGAACCACATCCTGCTTGGACATTTACTGCGAACACGAGCGTCGCAATCAGTCCAAATACATACTTAAGCATTTGAGCTTTCATCTTGGGGAACCCTCCAAATACGTCTCACAGCCTGTGAGGCAACAGAAGAAAAACGAGGAGCTTTAACGGCTGCGTAAAGTGGGCGAACCTATCGCCCTGAGACGTTGAATTTAAACTGTGCAATCCCACTGTCAACGATTACTTATTGAATAAAGGTCCCGAATCGTGAAATAGTATACTTACATACAAATATTGACATCAAATTGGGGTCACTGTGCCGCACACTTTGTCGTCTAAGCGAGCCAAAGAGTATGTGAAGCGATAACCTGCAATCCGATGCTAATAAGAATGTATGTGTGGGATTAATGTGCGATTCGATGGGCGGCGAAAAACGCTCGCAAAAGAAGGGGACCTAAGTGTTTATCGGGACGGTCTGAAATCGACCAAAGTGTTTGATTAGCTTCCAAGTTTAAATCGCACAAAACAGAACTCAATCCTTTTTTTAAAATCCTTTGCAATTTTAAAAACAAACGCTGTCGTTGAGGATTCTGTGTCATCGGTATCCGCCGTGTGAGACACGCGGTTTTGAACTGTTTGCCACTAGACTTCGGATGCCGCCAGGCATACGCATGTAGGGATCGACGAAGACCATTCACCGCCTCGTCATCATCAGGATGAATCGTCGATTGACAGACGATGTTTCCTGGTCCAGCCGACACTCGAACAACATCATGCATCGGTAGTTTTTTTGAGGCGGTCAGGAAGGTGGAGATCCAGTCGAGATTCGAGCGTGAAGCAATCCGCCAAGAGGTCTCTTTGGATCCCCATCGGTTTCCCTTTGCCGCGCTAAAGGGAGTCCGTCAAAGGTCGCGATGATGTGCTGCATTGGGGTCGGTCATGGATCAGCAGTATTGAACTGCATCACCGCGTCATCATGAGTAGGGCACGGTCATCGTGAGTAGGGCGAGACTGGTAGTGGGCCAATGCCGTCGCCGGCCGATCAAGCAAGACCTCCGCGAGCGTCGAAGATCCAGATGCCGATGGCGATACCCAAGAAAACCAGCCGGGCGAAAACCAGCTGCGTGAGAACCAGCCGGGCGGGACGTCGACCGGGCAGCAACCATTCGGGCAAGACGTCGATGGGGCGAGCCGGCCACGACAGCGGCGGACATCGCCGCCGCATTTTTTAATGAACTCAGTTCCCACGACGAGGCTCCGCAGTCGAGCCTCCGAGTTTAGCGCTGGCGACTTCGATGGAAGTGGCGTTAGTCCACGCCACTTCGGGTGAATCGGGATGACACATTTGCAGGCAGGCCATTGCTCGGGCTGCTATTGCTCGGGCCGCTATTGCTCGGGCCGCTATTGCTCGGGCCGCTATTGCTTGGGCCATTGCCGCTTGTTTCGATCAGTACCGATTTGCCAGCGGGCTGGGCGGGAAGCGGGCTGGGCGGGAAGCGGCGGGGGGGAACCGAGCAAGCGAATTGGCGGCCCAAGCAAATGGTCGGGCAAGTCGGACCAGGAGCCCATTGACGTGAAGCATCGCAAAACGCGTGATTTTCATCATTGGCGGGTGGCAGACCGCTTCACAATGAAGCGATTTAGCATCTTGTTCGGACGTGGACGGCGAAAAGTGTGCCGTAATGCCCACCGGGGGATATCTCTCTATGACAAAACGTCATCGATTCTTTATGATGCAATCCAGATAGTGAACGGCTAGGCAATATGAACACGTGAAGAGTTGCCAAACTCAGAATCGTGGTGGCGAGTTTTCGGGTAGCGTCCGTTTTCCGGTAACGGCCACGTCGAGCATGGGGGGCAATTTGAACGATTGCAAAAGTGGAGTGATCTGCCAGCTGAAAATGACTTTCAGTTGACAGGACGCACGGTAGTGGCTTTCCACGTGAGGTGATTTCGCGGATCATACGATTCCATCGATTAGTCCTTATGAAAAGCGAGACGCCGGATCCGTGAGCTTCGACTTCGCGTTCAAGCGAGTGGAGGTCGGAGCGATGATTCGGAAGACGAATCGCTTACGGTGCGTGTTGACGAACATATAATACAGTGCACGTTCATCTGAGTGGGTGAGGGAAAGATCGATGAATCGATCGACACAAACAACACAGAATCCAACCATGCCTCGCAAACTGATTTGTATTGGCGACCCAGACACACTTCCGGCGGACATCGTCGAGGGAGAGGTGGTGGTGGTTGATACGTCGGTGGCGGTGGTGGATCAGCTGGACGATCCCTCGATCGAAGGTGTTTGGATTGCCCGCGATCAATTGCCCAAGATCAGCGAACTGCGAGGCATTTCGCAAAGCGGCATCATGCTGCGAGATATGCCCGAGGGAGTGGCGTTACTCGATTCCGACTTGCGAGTGTTGTGGGCCAATCGCCGTTTAGTGGAATGGTCCGGCCGCAGCGAACCCTCGGTGGGTCTGAACTTCTACGAGATGTTGTCCAACCCCGAAATCATGGGGCCCGATTTCTGCCCGTTTCACACTGCACTTGCCACGGGCGACGAGAGCAATAGCACGCTGCACACCGAAGACAGCCGCTATTTTCAGGTTCATGCGGCGCCGATGGTGCATCCGGTCCATAGCCGCCAATTAGTGGTGACGGTCAGCGACATCACCGAAGAAATACTGCAGCAAAACAAGTTGGCAGCGATTCACCAGGCGGGACGTGAACTCGCCGATCTTCGCCCGACCGAAATCTTCATGATGGAAGTCGATGAGCGAATTGACTTGTTGAAGGAAAACATTCGCCATTACCTCAGCAACCTGCTGAACTTCAACATCATCGAAATCCGCTTGCTCGAACAAGCCACCGGGAACTTGATGCCGCTGCTGAGCGTCGGGATCGACCAAGACGCGGCGGATCGACAACTGATCGCTCATCCGCAAGGTAACGGGATTACTGGATACGTGGCCGCCAGTGGAGTCAGCTACATTTGCCACGACGTCGTCAACGATCCTTTGTTCATCCCCGGGGTAGCGGATTCACGCAGTTCGTTGACCGTGCCACTAATGCTGCATGACCAGGTTCTCGGAACAATCAATATCGAGAGTCCTGAGATCAATGCATTTGGCGATAGCGATCTGCAGTTCCTCGAAATCTTTGCTCGTGACATTGCGTTCGCGCTGAACACGCTGGAACTACTGGTTGCCCAAAAGGCCAATACCGCTCAGCAAAGCTGCGATGCGATTCACGGAGCGGTGGCTCTTCCGGTAGACGAAATCTTGAACGATGCCGTCAACGTGATGGAACAATACATCGGTCACAGCTCGGAGGTCGTCGATCGGTTAAAGCGGATTTTGCGAAATGCTCGCGACATCAAGCAAACGATCCAACAGATTGGCCAGCGGATGACGCCGCTCGAAGCGATTCCAGTCGGGGGCGAGTCGGCTCATCACGTCTCGCTACGCGGCAAGCGAATCTTGGTTGTCGATGCCGATGAACAGGTCCGCGAGGACGCGCATCAGCTGCTCGAACGCTACGGATGTATCGTCGAGACCGCCCACAAAGGTGATGAAGCCGTGTTGATGGTTCGCGGCAGCGATGATTCGACCATCTACGATGTGATTATCAGCGACATCAAGCTTCCCGATTACAGCGGGTATCAATTGATGCTGCGGCTGGGCAAAATCATGGACTATGTCCCGATGGTTTTGATGACGGGGTTTGGCTACGACCCAGGACACTCGATTGTCAAAGCACGTCAAAACGGGCTGCATGCCAAAGGCGTGCTGTTCAAACCGTTCCGCTTGGACCAATTGATCGACGTGGTCAAAACCATTCTCGATTTCAACGAAGAAATCAAAGCCAGCGGCGTCGTGCCTCCGAAACCCGTGGACATGGAAGAGCCAGCGGAGTCAAAACAACACTCCGATGGCAATCCTCCTTCGGATCCCAGCTAAAGCCCCCTCAGCGGCTCACTTCCACTGCCAATCATCGCTTGGTTTTAGCGTCCCGTCGGATTTGGGATTTTCCGATTCCAGCCACTTCTTCGCCTCGACGTCTTCGAGCAAATAGGCATTCCAGAACGCCAGACTAATTTTCTGGATCGCGGGATGATGATCTGGATCGCGATTGCGAGCGCGTAACCGTGGCGTGTCGCCAAAGGTGAAGTGATGACCTTCATCGAAAACCAACTGGAATTTATCTCCACTGGGAAGCGCCTTGAACACTTCTTGCCGTGATTCCGGCGTGGTTCGCGGATCGATCGGACTGTCGTCATGGGTGCCGGTCATGCACAACACGGGATAACGAATTTTGCCAAACGCATTCTCTGCCGAGATTCCCTTTGCCAAAGAAGGGCTCATCGCAAAAAAAGCATCGATGCGTGGCTCGTGATAATGATTGCGAGTGATAAAGCGGCGACCGGCAACCCCCAGCGTCGTCACGGCACCAAAACTATGTCCGCTCATCCCAATCCGATTCAAATCCAGCCTGCCGAATAATGGATGCTCGGCTTGCGTGTTCCATCGCTGCAATTGATCGATCACGAACGAAACATCGGTGTAGCGGTCGGTTGCGTTCTTGGCATTCGCCGAATCTTTTAACCTACTAAAACGCTGGCTTAATGATCCTGACTTTAGGATTTCAATATCGCTACCAGCATGCTGCATAAAGACACCGACGAATCCCCCCTTGGCCCAATGTTCGCCCAGATAACGATTGTTCTCGCGTGAACCGCCGAGTCCGTGCGAGAACAACACCACCGGCTGTGGGGCGTCTCGTTCTGCAACATAGATCCTGAGCGGAACCGTGCGATCACGCTGCTTGTCGATCGGATCGAATTCCATTTGTATCACAGTCGTGCTTTCCTTGGCGTGGACCATCGCAATCGGGGAGCTCGCCAACAGCAAGCACGCCAACCATCCTGCAAACCAATTCAATTCGAGTCTCATGGCAGAAATCTCTCTGAGTTGAAAAACTATCGATCAAGCGAGATGGCTTCGGCGTAATCAAGTTCACCGGTTCGACCATCATAGTACTGAAAGATCACCTGCGGATGCGGGTAGGCAACCAAGCGTTTGCCGCCCAGCTTCTTGGGCATGTTAAAGACATTGTTGATTTGCACGACACAAAAATGCGGGTACAGCCGCTGCAGCCGCGGCAAGTCGTCAAGAATATACGAGCTCCAGCGAATGTCACATTCGCGTGGCCCGAACTTGAATTTCCCCGTTGCCGGACGATCGCTTTCGTCGAGTTTTGGCACATGATTGACGCTGTTGTGCGGTCCGCAGCAAAACTCCCAAACGTTGTCCGTGACCTTGATTGCAAAGCTGTTGTGTAAGTCGCCGGTCATCACGAAGACCTTCTTGCCCATCTTTTCCCAGGCATCGATCAACAATTCACGCTCGTGGAAGAACCCGGTCCAAGCCTCTTCTTTATTTCCCGAAACCTCGTAACCGCCCGCCCCGCTGTGCGGGATCATGAAGGGAACGGTTGAAATCACAAAGAAGAAATCAGCATCACTCTCTTGCATGCTCCGCAGCAGCCATTCACGTTGCGGTAGCCCCAGGATTGAGACATCAGGTTTGTCACGCTGAGTGATATCGTGCATACCGCGATCGCCTCGGGTATCCAAAAGAAAGAATTCACAATTCGCGACGCGGAACTTTCCATAGCTTCGTCGACCGATTGAGTAACTAACGTTGCCGTCCACTTTCGCCGGCATGTGCAACCGCAACGTATGTGCATCGACGACTTCGCGAATCGAATAGACGTATGAATTTTTATGCCCCTCGTCGTTGTCGTACTGCATATCATCAGTGCCCGCTTCTTTGGTGCCCCAATGCACATGCAAACTCAACATTCGATCGAGCGGCAACGCGGTGAAATCAGTATGAGTATCGACCAACAAGTCGCTGCCGGCTTTCATCTCGGCTTTGCCAAAGTGAACGGGCTGCGAGTGCTCGACGGGATTCGCCCAACCGAGATAGTCGTACCAGGCCTGGGTGCCAATATCACGAAACACAGCCCGGCGATGCCGCTTGCCCGTTTCCGCGGCGCCCCAAATGTCGTTAATAAGTTCATGGTCATCAAACGTGAACAAGCTGGGCATGTTGCGGTGCCACGCCGCCATCTCAACGCCACGTTCCAAATACAGCTTGTAATTCTCCCACACACCCACGATGGTCGGCATCACATCGACAACGCTAGGCACCTGCTTGATGCCTTGGGTTAAACGCCAAGCTTCGACAGGATACTCTCGCTCTTCCTCGTAAAGCCAATCGCCATTCATCACGTGAAAATGGACTTTGTCGGCCCAGTCGCGGTTTAGCGTTTCGTAAGTAGGGGTGCGATGACCGATGCCATTGAGTGGATTTTGGTTCGCACACGATCCAATTTGAAAGCGAAAATTGAACAAGCCATCAGGATTGTGTTCTGGGTTGCGTGAATCGTCAGCACTTGGCAGCGTACGAAAAGAACCGGGAAGTCCGTGCGGCCGCTCGTTCACAACAATTTGGTAATAGTACTGTGTGTCCGCTTGCAGATCCGTCAACTCCACCACGCCGGTGTTGTCATTCTCGATGCGTGTTTGGGCAGCGGAGCTGATGTGATCCAAAGCATTTGCTGCGGTGCCGTACTGAACCCGAAACGAACCGGGATCCGAAGTCCGCCCCCAAACTTTGACACTGTGATCCGTCGACATCCCGAGCATCGGGCCATGCGTCAGCCGAATCGGGTCGCGTTCGGCCAGCGCGGTCGAGGCGTCGAATCCAGCAACAATGAGTGCGACCAAGAACAGAAAAGAGTGGGGGCGTAGCATGGTGTCCGGCGGTGCATGATGGAAAGAAGTGAACAGGAACGCTGCTCATCATCATACTCGCCCACACCTGTCTCGTGAGTTCCATTGGTCGCGGTCGGCCGCACAGCCCGCATCGACGCTCGCCGCAGACTACGAAAACAGGTGTTCGCAAACCTGTTTGGCGATCGCTTGCTCTTCATCGGTCGCTACCACCAACGTGCGAACGGTCGCGGAGGGATGTGACAGATCCAGGATCGACCGTTTGTCCCACGGCGATTCATTTACCCAGGTATCAATCACGATCCCCAGATGGGCCAGCGGTGCCGCAATCAGTTCACGTATTTCGGCAGCATTCTCACCAACGCCCGCGGTGAAGACCAAGGCATCGAGTCCGCCCAGAATTGCGAAATAGCCACCGACGTATTTCAAAATCCGGTGGACGTAGATCTCAATCGCTAGCGACGCAGTGGCATCGCCTTGGCTTCGACGGGTCAGGACCGTTCGCATATCCACATCACCGCAAAGTCCCAGCAAACCACTTTGTTTGTTGAGCAGGGCATCCGCTTCGTCCACCGACATGCCTGTTTGCCGCATCAGATAGAGCGGCACCGACGCATCGATGTCACCGGTCCGCGACGCCATGACCAACCCTTCCAACGGAGTCATCCCCATCGATGTATCGATCGCAACGCCATCGATTGACGCCGTCACGGAGGCGCCGCCGCCGAGATGCAGCGAAATGATACGTTTTGGCCGCGTTGCTGCATCAAGGTATTTGATGGCTTGTTCAGTCACGTATCGATGTGATGTGCCGTGCGCTCCGTAGCGACGCACGCCATGTTCAGTGTATGCCCATGTGGCGATCGCATAGCGGTAGGCTTTGGGCGGCAAACTCGCAAAATAAGCCGTATCGAAAACCAAGACCTGTGGGATCGGAAGTTTTAACGCTGTCATGGCTTCGATGACCGCCCGCGCCGACGGATTGTGCAGCGGCGCAAGGGTGTCGAGCGTTGCGAGTTCCACCAGCACATTTTCATCGACGACCGTCGGCACCGCAAATCGATCGCCTCCTTGGACCACGCGGTGACCGATTGCAGCCAGATCGAGATCCTTGTGCCGATCCAACGCGATCCGAGCGGCCGTCAGATGATCCGCCGCGTCACCGCCGACTTGACCGATGCGGTCGACCAGCCCCTCGGTCAATCGTTTTCCCGAGGCTGAATTGATACAGGCATATTTCAGCGTGGTGCTGCCCACGTTAAAGACAAGGATGTTCATGAGTCTTGAGCCTGAATCGCAGTGATGGCCACAGTATTGACGATATCGGCCACGGTACACCCTCGCGACAAATCGTTCACAGGTTTTCGCAACCCCTGCAGCACCGGACCAATTGCGACTGCACCGGCGGATCGCTGGACCGCCTTGTAGGTATTGTTGCCGGTATTGAGATCAGGAAAGATGAACACGGTCGCACGTCCGGCGACGGCACTGCTGGGCAATTTCGTGGCCGCCACGGCGGGATCGATCGCCGCGTCGTACTGCAACGGGCCTTCGACGAGCAGTTCGGGGCGTTTGCGTTTCAGGATCGCAGTCGCCTCGCGAACACGTTCAACATCTTCGCCATGCCCACTTTCGCCGGTCGAGTACGAGAGCATCGCGACACGTGGCTCGATGCCAAATTGCATCGCCGTGTTGGCACTGCTCGATGCGATTTCAGCGAGTTGATCCGCAGTCGGATTCGCAATCACCGCGCAGTCACCGTAAACCAACACGTCATGCTTTAGACACATCAAAAAGACGCTACTCACACAACCGACACCGTCACGCGTTTTGATGAATTCAAAAGCGGGACGAATCGTATTCGCGGTGGTATGGATCGATCCCGAGACCATCCCGCCAGCGAGTCCTTTTTCGACCATCATCGTGCCAAAATAACTGACTTCGAGCATGCGATCACTCGCGACGTCCATCGTCACCCCTTTGTGCTTTCGCATCGCAAAGTATTCACGAATAAAGGATTCGCGAAGCGGCGAATTTTTGGGATCAATGATCTCCACGCCCGTTTCGGGAATCGCAACCCCCACGTGACTTGCCGCAGCGCGAATCGCAACGGGGTCACCCAGCAAGACAATATCGGCAACATCACGGCGGCGAAGCACATCGACCGCTTGCAGAATGCGAGGCTCGCTTCCCTCGGGCAACACGATGCGCGCCCGCTTCTCGCGGGCACGTTGAATCAACGAGTATTCAAACAGCATCGGAGTGACGCGGTGCGTGTCGGGGGCCTGCAACCGCGTGGCAAGATCCTCGGCGTCGATGTACTGTTCGAACAGTCCGAGTGCGGAATCGATTTTTCGAGGCGAATGTTCGCCAATTTCCGCGCGAATCTTGGATGCTTCGGTTGCCGCGGTAAACGTATCGACCGATGTCAACAAAACAGGCATGCCGGACGTATTGCAAATTAGTTGCTGGACCGCCAGCGGTGGCAACATCCCGCCGGTTAACAAGATGCCTGCGGGCGAGGGCCCATTGGCGTCAAGAGAGGCCAGTGCACAGCCCGCCAAAATATCGCTGCGATCCCCCGGCGTGATCACCAAACTCGACGGGTACAAACGCTCGAGAAAGTCCGGCAACAACATTGCAGCGACTTTCAATCGAGTCACCTCGCGATCGAATGTTGTTTCATCACCACTGAATTTGGTCGCATTGAGTCCCACTTGGATCTCGCGAAGCGTCGGTTGACGTAGCAGCGGTTCTTCAGGAAGCATGTACAAGGGGGCTTGGGAAGCCGACGATGTCTTGTAGTAGGCCGACCGCAATTCCGATTCATTCGCAGCATCGATTTGGTTTAGCACCGTGGCAATCACCTGTCCGCCGCGGTCCGTAATACTGTCGTTACCAATGTAAATCGACTGCATACAGTCTTCGACACTTTTCCCACGCGCCGAATAGACAGGCATGATCGCGCAGCCAAGATTGACTGCGATATCCGAATTCAATTCAAATTCGATTTCTTGCGCCAATCCTTGAAAACTTGTCCCCTCGACAACCACAAAGTCACAGGTCTCTTGCAAGTGTTTGAATTGTTGTTGTATTCGTTGGATTAACGCGTCGTACCGATCTTCCGCCAACATCCGGCGTGCTTCGATTCGCGTCACCCCCGCCATCTCTTCCGGGGCCGTTGTGATCTGGTATCGCGATCGCATCAAGCGAATGCTCTGATCATCACTCGGGTGGGTGCGAACGACGGGACGAAAAAATTCCACGCGGTCAAAGCGACGCATCGCCAATTCCATCACGCCAAGGGCAACCATTCGCTTTCCGGTCGCGTTTTCATTCGTCGCAATATAGAGACTGTCGGGCATACCAAATTGCTGCGGGAAGAGAAATGCAAGGGGGATCTAAAACTGGAATTGCAATAAAGAACTGCCTAATCCAGCAGCGGCAGCGTTGCACGTGCTTTCGCGCTCTGCACGGCAGTATCGACGATTTGTTGACCGATCCGGCTGATTTCAGGACTCAACGGCCCCTCGACTTGCCCCCCGCGTGAAATCACATCCAGCATGTACTGAACTGGATTTTGTAGAGGCGGGGCCAATTTGTCGACTGCGACATCTTCACCGGCGGGGCAGGCTTCGGTTTGAACCCGAATCGTATCGGTATAGTCGTAGCTGGCTATCGTTCCTCGGGTTCCCACAATCACGAAGCCGCATTTGGGTTGCGGTTGATGTGTCCAGGGGTCGGTGAAGGTGCCCCAGCGGGTTTCGAACTTCGACAATCCCGTCTCGTAGCGTGCGATCGTGATACTGTGTTCATCGACCTCGAGTCCTTGGGGTTGATCCACCACACAGCTGACTTCGATTGGACGCCGACCATTCATGAACCACGTCCCCAGCGTGGTTCCGTAACCGGCGTAATCAAGCAGTGAACCGCCGCCATGGCTCTGTTTATAGAACCAACTTTTCGGCTTTTCGCGTTCGACTTCGCTGGCGGTGCGTTCCACTTTGTCAGCGCTGTGCCATAGCGGTCCACGGTTACCACCATAGTGATGCACTTCGAGCACATCACCAATCCTGCCTTCGTCGATCCAACGCTTGCTGGTGCGATGAGCGGGAACCCACGTCAACGGCCAATTGATCGCCAACCGACTTCCCGAGGCCTGCGTCGCCGCGATCATCCGGTCGGCTTCGGCGAGCGAGGCAGCGAATGGTTTTTCCACCATAATATCGCAGCCAAACGGAGCCACTTTTTCAACCCACTCGCCATGATGCGATGCGGCGGGACAGAGGATCACCAAGTCGGGCTTGGTTTGTTCAAGACACTGCACATGATCAGTGAAAATTTGATTCTCCGAAACGCTAAACGCCTTTGCCGCATCGGTCATTCGCTGAGGATCATCGTCGCACAATCCGACAATCTCGGCGTCAGGGTGCTCGTGCACCTGACGCAACAAATCACCCATATGAAAATGGTCAAAATTGATACCCGCGATTTTAAATCGAGCCATGTCCGAAACACTAACAGCAAGAGGGTGGGGGATGGAAAAAAATCGTGTCACCGGCGTCACCGTGAACGACGATCTATTGTAGCGTTTTGCAATGCCCTCAATGTGCGAGTGGATCGCAATTCCGTTAGACTGAACCAACCCCGAAAACGCACCGCGGCGTCCAAGCCGTCAACGATCTGCCGCTTCTGAGTTAAAAAGATTCTCCTGTCGCTGAAACCCCAGAGTGAGACCAAGATGCTTTCTGAAACGCAAGTCAACGGAGGCAACTCTCCGCGAACAAAACCTCTCGTTCGCTCGATCCTATTGGCCGCCTGTGTGGCCTGTCTTTGCTTTTGGAATACTCCGGCGATCGCAGAACCCCACGACTGGGAGAACGAACAGATTGTTTCGCGGAACAAGCAGCCGCCGCGTGCCACCTCGCTGCCGTTTGCCGATCGTGCGGGTGCGATACAGGCGACTCCACAGGCGACCCCTTATTTCCAAAGCCTCAATGGGATCTGGAAATTCAACTGGGTGAAACAACCGAGTGAGCGGCCTGCGGATTTTTTCCGCCCCGATTTTGACGTCCGGAACTGGGATGATTTGGCGGTACCGAGCAATTGGCAAATGCATGGATATGGCGTTCCGCTTTATACCAACATCCCCTATCCGTTTAAAAAAGATCCGCCTCGCGTGATGGGCGAGCCGCCCAAACACTTCACTAATTTTGAGCAACGCAATCCGGTCGGATCGTACCGCCGACAGTTTTCGATCCCAGACGATTGGAAGGATCGCCAAACGTTCCTGCAATTTGGCGGTGTCGACTCGGCGTTTTACCTGTGGGTCAATGGCGAAAAGGTTGGCTACAGCCAGGACAGTCGCACCCCTGCACTATTCAACATTTCGTCTTATCTAAAACCAGGCGACAACACATTGGCCGTGGAGGTCTATCGCTACAGCGACGGCAGCTATCTGGAAGATCAAGACTTTTGGCGACTCAGTGGAATCTTTCGCGATGTCTTTCTGTGGTCTGCAGCCCCGCTACAAGTACGTGACTTTTTTGTGCATACCGACTTGGACTCGGATTACAAAGACGCAAAATTGTCGGTGGATATCGAAATTGCCAATGCAAACGACACGAAGCAGAGCTTCACGGTCGAAGCCGAACTAATCGATGATCGCAATCAAACGGTCTTTAGCAATGTGATTGCGTCAGGAAAGGTTCCCGCCAACAGTTCAACGAACCGAACGTTAACGAAAGAAGTCATCGCGCCGAAGCTTTGGTCAGCAGAGAAACCCAACCTTTATCGATTGCTTTTGACGCTGCAGGATGACCAGGGAAAAGTCATCGAAGTGACGACCTCGCGAGTCGGTTTCCGCAAGGTCGAAATTAAACAAGGCCTACTGTATATCAACGGCAAATACGTCTACTTAAAAGGCGTCAATCGGCACGAACATGATCCCGACACGGGACACACGGTCTCGGTCGCCTCGATGATTGAAGACATCAAGTTGATGAAGCAGTTCAACATCAACGCAGTCCGCACCAGCCACTATCCCAATGACCCGCAGTGGTATGATCTGTGTGACCAATACGGATTGTATATGGTCGATGAAGCAAACATTGAATCGCATGGAATGGGTTACGGCGGTGAATCACTCGCCAAGGATCCCGCTTGGGGCAAAGCCCATATGGACCGCACAGTACGGATGGTCGAGCGTGACAAAAATCATCCGTCGGTAATCATTTGGTCGCTCGGTAACGAAGCCGGTAACGGCGTGAATTTCATGGCCGATTACGACTGGATCAAACAACGTGATCCATCGCGTCCGGTCCAGTACGAACGAGCGGGTTACCGTGACCGAAACACCGATATTCGTTGCCCGATGTACGCCGGCATCAACGAAATCGTCAAGTACGCATCAAACAATCCCGACCGTCCTCTGATCTTGTGTGAATACGCTCATGCGATGGGCAACAGCGTCGGCAATTTCCAAGATTACTGGGACGCGATCGAGTCTCACGATCACTTGCAAGGCGGTTTCATCTGGGACTGGGTTGACCAAGGCCTTCGTAAACCGATCCCCGCCACTTGGGTCGTGGCCGATCAACAGAATCCAGACCAAACCGCGAAAGTCCTCGGTGATGTCGATGCGGAAAAAGGAGTCACCGGAGCGGTCGTCGTCGACCGATCCGACGCCTTGCAGTTGACCCAAGCCCTGACACTCGAAGCGGTGTTTTACGGCAACCACGCGTCGGTCTATTGCCCGCTGATTTCCAAGGGCGACCATCAATACCTACTGCGGCTTGATGGCAGCGGGATCAACTTTACGCTGTACACCGATGCGTGGAAAGGATTGAGCGTTTCCTACGCGGACGCGAAGCTCAACAATGGTCTCAATCGCATCACGGCAACCTACGACGGCAACCACCAACGACTGTACGTCAACGGAAAACAAGTGGGTGAAAAGGCGTTACAAGGCAACGTCAGTCCAAGTGTTTTTAATGTCAACATTGGTCGCAACTCAGAAGTCATCAATCGCGTGACGTCGCTACCGATTCGTGAAGCGAAAATTTACGATCGAGCATTGTCGGCCGACGAAGTCGCGACCGTAAAGCAGCGGAGCACACAAGGACTCGTTTTGGACCTCGATCTAACGAAGACCCGCGAGCAGCCGCCACCAGCCAACAGCCCCGACACGTTCTTTGCCTACGGAGGTGATTTCGGAGACCAGCCTAACGATGGCAATTTTTGTATGAATGGACTTGTCCAACCCGATCGACGTCTCAATCCCCATATCTGGGAAGTCAAAAAGGTTCATCAAAACATCAAGGTGACTGCGGTCGATTTGGCCCAAGGCAAGTTCGAAGTCAAAAACAAGTTTCTATTCACCAATCTGAACGAATTTGTCGCTCATTGGGTGATCCGCCGTGATGGCGACGCCATTCGCTCTGGAACGCTCGACCGATTGAATATCGAGCCGCTAACAAGCCGACAAATTACGTTGCCTGTGGACGGATTGGACGACAAGATCGGTGAAAATCTATTGACGATTTCGTTTGAATTACCCGCCGCAGTCCCTTGGGCCGATGCCGGCCACCGGATCGCATGGGAGCAATTTGCGTTGCAGTCCCCGGCAGCGAACTCGACCACCGACGCAGTGGACGGCGAAAAAGTCGTGGTTGACCAAACCGAGACACAAGTGAAAGTGACTGCGAATCAAACCGTCGCCACGTTCAACGCAAACACCGGAGAACTAAGCTCGCTCGAGGTGGACGGACACAGCCTGATTACGGGGCCGCTAGTGCCTCAATTTTGGAAAGCCCCTAACGACAACCAATATCGCAATAACTACCTGATTCGGCTGGGCGAGTGGCGGAACGCGGCCGACAAACGGACGCTAACCAAGATGACCGTGCACGAAAAGAAAAACCAAGTCGAAATCGTCGCGGAATCCAGCCTGCCGGTCGGCAATGCTCGGTTGACGCTGCGATATGCAATTTTCCCGAGTGGCAACATCCACGTTGTCTCGGACTACGATCCTGGTAGCGGGAAACGGCCGCTGCTTCCGCGCTTTGGCATGCAAGTAAAATTGCCCCAAGCGATGGACCAAGTGAAGTGGTATGGCCGCGGCCCACAAGAGACATACTGGGATCGGAAAACCGGCGGCGAGATCGCCGTCTATCAGTCAAGCGTAGACAAGATGGTGCATCCGTATTGCCGGACTCAGGACGTGGGCAACCGAACCGATGTGCGCTGGATCACCCTCGTTGATAAATCAGGACGCGGACTGAAGTTCACAGGCGATCAACCCTTGAGCGTGAGTGCGTGGCCGTTCACGATCGAGGACGTCGAAGCTGCGTCTCATCCCCATCAATTACCACGTCGCGATTTCAATTTGATTAGCATCGACGCCAAACTGCAGGGAGTCGGCGGCGACAATTCCTGGGGAGCACGTACGCACGCCGAGTATACGATCCCTGGTGACAAACCGCTGCACTACGAGTTCACGATCTCGCCCATCACCCCCTAAGCATTGCCCATCATGCCCTAAGCATTTGCTGCGACCGCAGCAAAAGTGATGAAGTCGTACGCGAGGAAGTGGGGGTGATCAATCCTCGTCATCATCGTCGTCGTCGTCTTCCGAAACGGCAACAAACGCTCCGCTTTCTTCATCCCGCTCGAACGCAGAACCTTCGGGTGAATCAAGTAGCGGGATGATGTCCGGATCAAAGTTGGCGATTTCGTTGACGTCGTAGATGCCGGTATTGTTGGCGTCATCGAGGTACTTTTGAGATTCGACTCCCGCCAGGAATCGCCAGCCACTGTCTTCTTCAAAATCCGCTTCCTCGCGATACATGTACCCCACCGGATTTCCATCGACCGTGATGGCATCCGTAGCAAAACAACCTCCGAATCCCTCAGCGAGTGGTTGGATTTCGGCAGCGGAGAGGGCAAACTTTTTTTTCACGGCGGCAGCTTATCGAGATATTGGTGAATGACGTGGGGCACACGGCCCCGTTGCACTGAATCGTGCAATTCAATCTTTATTGTAGCGAAGCGGCGACGGGGGCCAAGTTTGGCTGGCACGAACATTGATTGCCCCGGCAGTTCCGCTTACTTATAGGCCACCGCCGCACTGGAAGGCCCCGCCAAGGGGATCACGTCAAAACGTTGAAACCCGACCTCCTCGCACCATTTGCGGAAGTCGGCTCCCGAATAGTCAAAAGCATCACCGAACTCGATCAACATGTTCAATGACATCAAGAGCCCGTGCACATTTTCTCGACGCGCATCATCGATCAACGCTTCGATGGCGATCAACGCACCGCCAGAGGGCAACGCGTCGTAAGCGGCACGAATCAAGTGCATTTTCTTGTCAAGATTCCAGTCGTGCAGGATCATGCCCATCGTCATCACGTCCGCATTGGGCAGCGGGTCATTGAAAAAGTCACCCCCAGCCGTATCAATCCGACCACTTAATCCTGATGCCGCAATATGCTTTCGAGCGATCGGTTGGACCGCAGGCAAATCAAAACTTGTGCACTGCAGATGCGAATGTTTCTTGGCGACCTCGATGCACAGCAATCCGCTCGCTCCCCCCACGTCACAGAGTGACTGGTAGTTCGAGAAATCAAACTTTTCAGCCAAGGCCTCAAAGTTGATCCGCGACAACCCCGTCATCGCGCCAATGAATTGTTCCAAGCGCGGAAGGTCCGAGTAGAGTTCCTCGAACATCCCTTTTTGACCGTGCTTGATTTCATTCTGTGGTTTCCCCGTCCGCAACGCTTCGGGAAGATCGTTCCAGAATTTGAACAACCGCGAATTCAGCATGACAAGGATACCGCCGATGTAACGGGGACTCGCCTCATCAAGAAACAACGCCCCTTCGGGCGTATTGAAATACGTTGACGTTGGGCCGTCGCCATCGCGAAAAAGAAACTTCATCGCCACCAAGGCGTCAAAAAAGTCGGCAATACCGCGTGGGTGTAATCCCAATTCGGCGCCAAGCTGAACGCCGGTGACGTGACGATCGCCGAGCTTGGTGAACACTCCCAACTCGACTGCCGTTAACAGCACTTTGGAGTGCCAAAAAGCAAACGCGGTTTGCAAGATCGCGGACGGATCCGCAGGGTGATTCGTGGTCAAAAGAGCGTCCCCCCCGATCCAAGCGGCCTCGTACAAGCGGTCTCGGTCAACAAGCGATCTCGGTCAACAAGCGGCCCCGAACGAAATGCGGATCCACTTCGAATCGATCACGAATCCTCAGCGGTCTCGAGCTCGGTTGGCGAATCGGTTTCGTCGGACGTCTCGACTTCCTTCACTTCTGCTTCTTCGACCTCCGCTTTTTCAACTTTAGAGACATCGTCGTCCTGCGACACCTCTTCGGTCTTGTCATCGCCGGACGACTCCGCCTTGCTTTCTTCTTCCTTCTTCATTTCGGCCGCTTCTTTCTCCTCAGCAGCCTTCTTCGCTTCGGCAGCCTTTTTCTCTTCGGCAGCCTTTTTCTCTTCGGCAGCTTTCTTCGCTTCAGCGGCTTTCTTGTCTTCGGCAGCTTTCATTTCCTCGGCCGCCTTTCGCTCTCGCTCACGCTCTTCGGCTTCCAATTCCTTCTTGCGTTGTTCGGCCTTTTCTTTCTGCGTGACCCGAATGTCCTCGTAGACTTCGGAGCTAACTTCGCGTCCACCGGCCATCATTTCGACAAACGCATTGAGCGGGAAATCCTCTGGCAATTCTTCGCTATCGATTGCAACCGAGTAACGTCGCACCGACTGCATCAAATCTTCGGCCGAGTCATCAATCGTCAGGATTGGATAATCGTCAAAGATCTCAGCCCAGATCGCAAACGCTTGCTCGTACAAGTCGATCGCCTTATCCAGTTCGGCAGCTTCGTTGGCCTTTTCGGCTTCATAGATCAAGCGACGTGCTCTAACCGTCCGCTCCTCTTGCTCCGCAAGCGACAACGTGTCCCAGTAGGGATAATTGATCTGTTTGCGGTAACCATCGGTCTTATTACGACGTTGTTCGAGGTCCGCGATTTCGCCGGCCAATTCGATCGCTTGCAATCGCACTTTGGGGTCGGCCAGTTTCGCCAGAGCCATAAAATCGGAATGTTCGTTCACTCCGGCGGCCGCATCGCCGACTGCCTTTTTGAACTCTTCGATTCGCAGTGCCTTTAGCCGGACGAGTTCATCCAGCTGTCCCAATTTGATCGTAAATGGCGATGTTGTTGGCACACTTCGCTCGCCGAATCGACGCCAACCTTCGGATGCCAATTGCCACGCATTCTGGGCTCGGTCATCCAACACGCCTTCTTCTTCGATCGATTCAGCGTGTTTGATTCGCCACTTTGGACCGGTTTCAAAGAAGTTCAGCGGGGTTTGACGACGAATTTTCACGCCTGAATCGACAATGTCATAACCGTGCATCAACCACAGACGTCCGACCAACCAATTGTCAGGTTTGAAGTACGGTCCACGAGCTTCGGGGCTATCGACTGCGATCCCTTGTTGCATCAATGATTCATGCAGCACTTCGTCTTCGGAGAACAATTTTCGGAACTGAGTCTTCTCGTCAGACATCCCCATCTTGTTGCCGTAGAACCATCCGGTGTACCAGACCAAACGGGGTGCATTTCGGTTCTGGCGAACTCCCTTGGAAAGAAACTCCGTTCCCTCACGCACCATTTCGTAGCGTTGACGGTAATCGTCGAACTCGGTCGAAACGTTATAGGCAAGATTGTGAGCTTGGTGCTCCCAAACTTTGTCAAAGTGCGGCTGCAGCAGTGCAATGTTATTGAGCGTCGCCTTCAGGCGGTCCCATTCATGCAGCACTTTGTAGTGATGAGCCTTGTTCCAAAGCAGCGTTGCCGCCACTCCGCGAAGCCCCAACGAAGCAAGCTTCATCGTTTCACTGGCCGGACTGATTTCGCCAAGGTCGCTTTCGGCGATGTTAAACTTATCCCGCATCTCGGTTAGTTGACCGCCGGTATCCCCGCTGCCACCGCTCGGTTGACCGAGCATGTACAAGGGGACCACCATGGCCAACAGGATGACGAGGTAAATAAGTTTGCGACTGAGGACAGTAGTTCGGTTCATGCCGCGATCTCACGCGATTTCAAGAAGAAGTAACTGACAACAAATGCCAAAATGCAATAGCCAAGCGTTGCGGCGGCATGGCGTGCCAACAACGCACCAAAGATATCGAAACCGCTAGCCGCATACTCCGCCGTGCTGACCATCTTGGGCAAGTTCGGCAGCGCCGTTGCGATCGCATCAAGCGTATAGACAATCCCCGCATCGACCGCCTTGATCACCTTGCCGGCCAACGCATCAACGTCCAACTGGGTCGTCATCGCATCCTGTTTCAGAATACGAACGACCGATTCAATCGGTCCTCCACCTCGCTCGATTCCCGAATCGATGTAGTAGCGGGTGTCGTAGACCTGTTCGGCCGAGAATCCCAACAACACGCACACGGCGGTCGCGACCATGGCCACAGGACCACTAAGGAACGTACTGAACATTACCCCAAATGCGATAATCATCGTCATCTGTAACCAGATCGAGATATAGGCCTTGGTCAAGTTCCAAGCAAAACTGTTCTCACCTGGACGCAGGTAAACGCCGCTCTTGGTGACCCCGAGGTACTGGCTACGGTCCAAACAACGGATTTGCACCATCATTTGACCGTTCTCGTCCACCAAATCGTCGAACACGTTCAACATTCGCGTTTCGTTGCCGTCGGTGCCTTCGATATTGAGCGGCAACAATTTTTCGTCAACAGTGTACTCGTCGACAATAAAGGTGATCGGGTTGCTGCTGATCGCTTTATCGGGATGTTTCATCGTGATCGAACCACGAATCCCGGTCACGATGTCGCCTTTGAACGAGCGATAGGCTCGAATCGACATATCCAGTGGCAGCCCATCGACATAACGCTCCGGCGTCACATCCGAAAACGTGAACTCGGCAACACCCAAGGTTCCGCCTTCGATGTAGCCATGTTCGGCGCGACGAGGGCCTTGGGTCACGCCGACCAAACGGGCGATCCCGGCACTCCCGTAACCCTCTTGGACCTTTTCATTACCGACGTCGATACCGGCGTCCTTTGCATCGCCTTGGCGATCGTAGAACTGGACCTCACCGTAGGATGGAATTCGAGCACGCAGGGCACCGGTCGCTGGCCCAATCGTGAACGTGCCGTCATCGGCTTGCGTGACCACATGACGGTGCCCACGAACCATGTCGGTAAGCCCCAGGCCTCCGGAATCAGGGTCGATCGAAAACGTGTGTTTGTGACCGCGAATGTAATCGGTTTCGCCTTCGAGTCGGCCATTGCTGAGTTCACGCACATCGGTCACCTCGAGGTGCGTGTGGCGCAAACCACGCGTGACGAACAAGTAGCTCGCCAATCCCATCGGAACCATCATCATGGTTCCCACGGCAACAAAGCCGAGCATCCGGCCGAGCACAATTTCGGTGGGACGCACCGGCTTGGTCACGATCGTATAGATCGTCTTGCTCTTGATGTCCGCAGGCAGCGAAAACGCACTGATGAACAACGCCAAGGCGAGGATCAGATAGTTCGTTGCGGTCAAAACAAAGCTGATGTAAAGCCGCGCGGGATCGTCGCTTTCAGGGTTCAAGTACCAACCGGCCAGCAACAATCCGACCACAAACAAACCGACCACGAACAAGACTTTCCGCCGAATCGCTTCTTTGAACGCCAACCGGGCCAGCGCCATGACGCGGCGTGCCGAGGTGCCAGGCAAGTCGAAACGAATCAGGTCGCGAACGGTGCGGGCGACCGCATAAAAACCTTCGCTCGGCCCATAGCGGGCAGCCGAGACCATGTATCCAACAATCAATCCCAGCAAAATCGCGAGCACGAACAACACGATGCCTTGCAGCAACGCACTTTCGAGGAACGCATTGGGACGGACAAGCCACTCATAAAATGACCAGAAATCCTCAGGTTGTAGCGTCATTGACCAGCTTCCTCCGTCACATCACTTTCGCTCGTCACGCGACGTGCTCCGGGACGATTTTCACTTTCACGAACAATGTTCAAGAACAGGTCTTCCATCGTTGTCGTCGGGTTGTCGATCGATTCGACCGTTCCGCCATGCCGTTTGATCACATCGGCAATCTCGGTCTTGGCCGCTTCGCTGAGTCCGCGAGCGTGAACTTCGGTGATGTCCTGGACCTTCAATAGATCGGAAACACGCCCGAGTTCCTTCAGCTCGCCCTGATGCAGAATCGCAACCCGGTCGCAAACGTCTTGAACGTCAGCAAGTTGGTGGCTACAGAGCAGAACGGTCTTGCCTTGGTCACGCAGGGCAAGGATCAAGTCCTTCATTTCGCGAGTCCCGATCGGGTCGAGCCCCGTGGTCGGTTCGTCCAGCAAAATCAGGTCGGGATCGTTGATCAGCGCCTGTGCCAAACCGACTCGTCGCGTCATCCCTTTACTGTATTCGCGAAGCTGGCGGTGTTTGGCGCCTTGCAGCCCGACCAACTTAATTAATTCGTCAACGCGTTTCTTTCGCTGAGCGCCCGACATATTGAACAGCCGGCCGTAGAAATCGAGTGTTTCCTCGGCGGTCAAAAATTTGTACAGGTACGATTCTTCGGGCAAATACCCGATTCGCTCGTTCTTGCTCGTCTCGGTCGCGTCCTTGTCAAACACCAGCACTCGGCCGCTGGTCGGGAACAACAACCCGAGGATCAGTTTGATCGTCGTCGATTTGCCGCTACCGTTGGGACCGAGCAGACCGAAAATTTCGCCACGGCGAACTTCGATATCGAGCGATTTGAGCGCGTGGACCTTCTTTCGGCCCCAAAAGTCGCGATAGATCTTGCTCAGGTTTCGGGTTTCAATGACCACCCCCGAATCGGTGTCCGCAGAACTATTCGGAGCGGGTTGGCCGGCAGACTCAGCGACCGCAGCAGCATCGGTATCCACGAGCAAACGCTTTCTGTGTTGAGAAGAAGAAAAATGGGATCGTAACGATTCGGAATCCCGGGGAATAAAATGCCGGGTTCCAAAGGTTTTTACGTTACGGCGTCGTCCTGGAAAGGGTTCGAATTTTTAACCATGGAATACTTTAGGTTTGTGTTGGACACTGCCAAAACCGCGATGGCGACGCATCACGGATTGCCAATCCGCTACTCGAAAGCCTAAAAAACACGCTCTGGCTTCGGAAGCCAGTGCCGCAGAGCCTCCGTCGGCTGCATCCCTCGTCTCGTGTCGTTTCACGTTCATGACTGCCCCTGGCTACCAAGACTCGCTCGATTTCCTGTACGAGCGGATCAATTACGAACGGATTTCGACAACGCCGGCGAGGTATCCATTTCGGCTGCGCCGCATGGTCGAATTGGCCCAGCGGATCGGATTGGGCGACCATGTCCACGCAAATTCGCCGATTCCCCCCATCCCGCTTGTCCATATCGCCGGCACGAAGGGCAAAGGATCGACTGCCGCCATGGTCGCCGGGATCCTCAGCAAAGCGGGCTATCGCACCGGGCTGTACACGTCGCCCCATCTGAACGAGCTGGAAGAGCGATTTCAGATCAATCATGTTCCTTGCACCGCCAACGAAATCGTCAGCTTGGTCGAGCGGATTCGCAGCGTGGTCGAGGAAATGGATCAAGAAGCGGGCTCGGGACCGACGTTTTTCGAGCTGACCACGGCCATGGCGATGCTGCATTTTCAGTCCCAGGCGTGTGATGCCGTCATTCTTGAGGTCGGACTCGGCGGACGACTCGACAGCACCAACGTGTTTTCATCGTCGGTGACTGCGATTACCAGCATCGGACTCGATCACCAACACGTGCTGGGCAACACGATCGCCGAGATCGCGGCCGAAAAAGCAGGGATCATCAAACCGAAAGTCCCTGTCGTCTCGAGCGTCGTCCGCCCCGAAGCGATCGAGGTCATCCGGCGGACGGCCGCAAACCAAAACGCCCCGCTGTACCAGCTAGGGGAAACCTACCAACCAGGGGAAACCACCGCCCCCGCCGGGGAGTCTCGTGCGGCCGCCGTGCAATCCGCCGGCGACTTTACCATTTCAATCGAGCCAAACTCCGATTGGGGATCCAAGCTCTGCTACCAAGGCCGCACCGCACCGCTTCGCGATTCCCACGAAGTGGCATTGGCGATGGAGGGCGACCACCAAGCTCGCAACGCCGCCGTGGCGATCGCTGTGGCCGACCTGTTAGCCGAGTCCGGGCTCTCGATCCCCGAAACCGCCTTTGCGTCGGGATTGGCCTCGTTGAACTGCACCGCACGGATCGAGCGTTTCAATTTAGACGATGGCGTGATCGCGATTGTCGATGCCGCTCATAACGAGGACTCCGTGGCGGCTTTGATCAAAACGATCAACGATCGTTTGCCCGACCGCGAAATCACGATTGTGTTTGGAACCAGCCGGGACAAGTCGGCCGAACCGATGCTGGCGGCTTTGGCCCCCAAGGCGAAGCATCTTGTGCTGACCAAATACAGCGGCAATCCTCGTTACCGCGAACCCGACGAGATGTTAGCGATGGTGCCCAAAACCGATTGTTCCAGCACTGATCGTCCTCACACGCATGTCATTCCCGATGCGATTGATGCGTGCCGACGTGGACGGGAACTAGCCAGTCCCGGCGGTGCCTTGGTGATCTGCGGCTCATTCTTTCTCGCCGCCGAAGCGCGAGAGTGGATCCTCGGACTGCAACGTCCTGGAACCGCCTAAATCACAAAGCGTGTGTTATTGATTTTGCGAGATCGGGCTGGCCCCGAGCATCAGCTCGACGTCACCGACGGGCATTTCGAGCTTCTCGCTGATCTCTTGAGCCGTCAGTCCCGAGTGACTTAGCGCGGCGATTCTCAACTGCGACACCGAGCGTGTCGCGGCAGCTGCATCGGTGCTGGAGCCTGAAGCTGCGGACTCTGCGGTCGCGAGCGTCTCGATCCGCTCGTCCACCTGTCGCAATAACGTCTGCACAACCGCGATGCGGGTATCGAGTTCGGCGGTCAATTCACGCTGCAGATCAAACATCGCGACTTGCCAGCGCTGAGTTTCCACGGGCGCATCGGAAAGGGGCGCCACAGGATCTTTGCGTTTCTGAATCGACTTGAGCTCCCGGTTCGCGGCTCGCGAATCCTGGGTGACCCGTTTTCGCAACGCGATCTGGCGGCGGGCTAGCACCCACCCCAACATCACGAACCCGGCCAACATCAATAGCTGAGCCTGCTGCATTTGGGCTAAAATAATCGTTTGCATTCTTCACCCAAGAAAACCGTGTTATCTAATTCAACCGACCCGAGATACGGTTATCATTAAATCGACCGCCACCCCCGGCCCTCATTGAACCTTTTCAATCGATTTCGTTTACGGCGACTTTAGCACTCCTTTCGCCTATCGCGGTTTTAACGAAAATAGTGGCCATGCTCCCCTCATCTCACTCCTCCGCTCGTCTCACTGCGATGTCCTCTGTGCGTGCTCCAGCGAACTGTTCAAACAACGAAGCGGTTGTTCGCGTTTGGCATGCGACGAGTTCGTCCGCACAACCAGGTCCGATCGAAACGTACTGCCATCAATGGCTCGATGAATCCGAGTGCGAGCGGGCCGACCGATTCCGCGTGATGACCAGCCGCAATCAACACATCGTCGGACGTGGAATGGCGAGACACCTGTTGGGCCAATCCGCAGGGTCAGCCAAAGTATCACCCAAGTCGATCGAGTTTTGTTGTCTGCAACATGGCAAACCCGCGGTCAAATCACCGGCGGAAATTTCGACCCCATTTAATATCGCGCACACCGATGGCTTGGTGTTGTGCGGGATCGGTCATGCGAAACATCAGCTGCTAGGAGTCGATGTGGAACGACTCGAGCGACGCACCGATCCCGAACTCGCAACACGCTATTTCTCGACGCCTGAAATCGAATACGTGCACTCGTTCTCTGACGCGACTCGCCGCAAATTGGCATTTTTGAAAGTATGGACGCTCAAAGAAGCGTTCATCAAAGCGATTGGCACGGGGCTGAACACGCCGCTGTCCGATTTTGCGTTCGAAAACATTGACGACGACACCCCCACGATCCGGATGCTCAATCCCGAACTGGAAAGCGAGCATCAATGGAAATTCTTCTCGTTCCATCCACGCGAATCCTTTATCGCCGCGATCGCAGTGGCAACGGAGGAATCAGCCGACCACCTCTCGATGCATCTAAATAACTTTGACGAAGTTGTGGCTGCGAATTCATAGCGTGCAAGCACAACGCTGTGAAGCATCTCGTAGCGAAACTCGCCAAGAGTTTCGGAAGGCATGCGTCATGGAACGAAAGTCTTGACGAGTTCCGCTACGCAGTGCTTCTCTAGCGACCGCGGTTGTATTTCTGGCGATACTTGTCGAACAACATCGTATGTCGACTCGACAAATCGACTTTGCGTCCTTGGATGTAGGCATCGATCACGTTGCTCTCGGTTTCCAAAATATCGCCGTCCGCGATGATCAACGTCGCATCTTTACCGGCCGTCAACGAGCCCACACGGTCGCTGACACCGAGAATCTCCGCCGGCGACAGCGTGATCGCGCGAACGGCATCCTCACGCGGCAACCCGTAGGCAACCGAGCACCCAGCGTGGTAGGGCAAGTTGCGAACATTCGACGCGCCGCCTGGATAGCCAGGCCCTTCGCCGCCGATGGCATACTTCACGCCCGCCGCATTTAAACGCTGCGGAAGTGTATAAGGATGATCAAAAGGGTCATGCCGACGTAGCGGCAAACGGAGCGTTCCGGCAATGATCACGGGAACATCATAACGCTTCAGCAAATCGGCACAGTCCGCAGCGTCGTACCCGCCATAGATCACCAGCTTCAATTTTCGACTTTGAGCATACGCGACAGCGGACTCGATCGAGTCGCGACGATCCGCGTGAACCATCAAAGGCAAACGACCCTCGATCACCGGCAAGAGGGCCTCGAGTCGAATATCCTCAGCGACTGGTCCCGCTTTGCGTTGTTTGGCATAGCGGACGGCTCGATCAAACCACTGGTCCAGTTCCTCTAACTTCTGATCACGCTTCTTAGCTTCCGCCTTGGGGTCGGCGTCGCTGACTTGGGTCGCTCCCCAAGAAACGCACATCGCGCTAGGCGCGGACAAATTCATCTCACTGGCGGTCCAACCATCCAATTGCATCACAGCGGATTGCCCTTGAAAAAACCGTCCGCCGGGAGCGACATGAGCCAACAACACTCCGCTGGCCCGCGCCACGGGGATCAGCTCGCTGTCGGGATTCACCGAGACCCACGAGCGAACGTTGGGATTCTTCTCGCCTCGTTCTGCATGGTCCACGGTGACATCAACTGCCGTGATCTCGCGCAGCCCCAGATCGGTCATCGCATCGAACAACCCCGGATAGACATGCTTTCCCTCGGCCTCGATGACTCGCGTTCCCTTTTCGACTTGGACGTTCTTTCCAAGCGCAACGATCCGTCCTTCGTCGAACAAAAGATCGCCCTCGTCGATCACATCGCCGTCGACCGGATGCAGCGTTGCACCGCGTATCAGGATCGGTCGTGATTGCTCGGCCCCGGGAATCTGGTCATTGGCTGGCAATTCGCGTCCGCCCGCCAAGCTTAACAACACAACGAAGCAACTTGTGATTTGCAAAATTCTCATTGTACACCTCCGGCGTTTCGCCCTGCGTTACAGAACACGTCGATCCGTGTCCAACGATCCTCTTCCTCGACTTTGTCTTCCTTTTCTTTTGCCTTTTCCTGCTTCGGTTCCTGCAAGGCGATTTGAATGATTCGCGAACGAAGCTCGCGATCGCGTTGTCTCAGCTCGCGATCTTGATCGACATCAAAGTAACGACGACCGTCGATCCAAGTCTGCTCGCAGCGTGACGTGGTCGACAGCGGACGTCCGCTCCAGACAACAAGGTCGGCATCTTTTCCGACTTCGATTGAACCGACACGGTCCTCGATGCGAAGCTGTTTCGCAGGATTTAAAGTCACAAATTTCAGTGCTTCCTGCTCAGGCACCCCGCCATACTTGGTGGCCTTGGCAGCTTCGGTGTTCAAGTGACGTCCGAGCTCAGGATCGTCGCTGTTGTACGAGACCACGATACCGGCATCGTGCATCAAGACGCCGTTGTAGGGGACCGCGTCATAAACTTCGAACTTGTACGCCCACCAATCGGCAAACGTGGACGCCATCGCGCCATGTTTGGCAATCCGGTCGGCGACCTTGTAGCCCTCCAGGATATGCTGCAGCGTTCCGATCCGGATGTTGAATTCTTCGAGCACATCAAGCGTGGCCACAATCTCGTCTTGCCGATAACTGTGGCAATGAATCCAACGATCGCCTCGTTGTATTTCGACAAGGGCATCAAGTTGTAAATCACGCCGCGGAGGCAATTGATTGCGGACGCCATTGTTCCAAGCGGTGTTGGCGGCTTCGTATTGCCGAGCGGCTAAAAATTGATCCCGCAAAATTTGCTCGACGCCCATTCGCGTATTCGGGTAACGCGAAGAGATGCGTTTGACATTTTCCCCCAAGGCGAACTTGATTCCAAGCGGAGCACCGTCAAATTTCAACTCTTGCATTGTCCCACCCCAACGCAACTTGATCACCTGGCTTTGTCCGCCGATCGGGTTCGCCGAACCGTGCAGCACATTGGCGGCAGTCACACCGCCGGCCAACTGCCGATAGATCGTGATGTCAGTGTTATCGATAAAGTCTTCGACACGCACTTCGGATGTTACCGCTTGCCCCGATTCGTTGATTCCGCCATCGGTCGCCATGTGCGAGTGACAATCGATCATCCCCGGAGTGATGTGTTTCCCCTTGGCGTCGATTTTCACACAGTTTTTAGGAACGGTTAGGTCTTGCCCAACTTCGGCAATCACGCCGTTTCGTACCAAGACGTCACAGGGACTGATGATCCCTTCGTCGCCACAGGTCCACACCGTCGCTCCGCGAAACATCACCAATGGCGGCTGCTCGGGTTGTTCCGTCAGCCCAAACGCGCCGAGCGGATAGACCAATTCAATCGGGTCGGATGTGGACGCGAGTTCTTGTTTTGCCTCGGGCGACTCTGTTTTCTTCGCGGGTTCCTTGGACGATCCCTTCGCCTCTTGCTTCGCTTCCTCAATGCGTTTCAGCGTCAATTTTTCCGATTGTCCGCTTGGGAAGAGAATCGTGGCCATCAGTCGAGGCGATTCCTGGTCATCTTCGTCAACCGTCAGCACGGTCAACTGCCAGACTCCCTGATCAAACCGATCCGATAACGAGTGAAGTTTGACCGAGGCCGAGACACGATCTCGTTGCCGAATCAACTTTTCGAGTTTGGCTTTTTTGTCGCTCTTCTTTTTTGCCAAGCGAAAATAGCCCGAGAATGACTTGTCATTTTTCTCGAACACCAACTCTGCCTTAACCTTCTTGCCATCGATCGCCAGCGTGGTGGCCCATTTACCCAACAAGGCATCGTCGCCCGCAGTCGTGTCCTCGCCGATTTTGTACTGAGCTCCGGCGACCCAGGTTTCAAGCACTTTGCTCGAAGCGTCCAGCAGGTCACCCTCGGTAATCACCAAATTGGCAAGCATCCCGGCTTTGACTTCTCCTACACGATCCTCAACCCCCAGAATCTTTGCCGGAGTGGTTGTGATTGCGGCCAGGGCAACGTCACGAGGCAGTCCTCGATCGACGGCCACACGAATTTGCTTCAGAAAGGTTCCCGGATCCTCTAGCCCATCGGTGGTCAAGGCGAATTGGATTCCGGCGGCGTCTAAGCGTTTGGGATTTTCGGGAGCGAAGTACCAATGCATCCAATCGCTGAGTGTTGAATCGTTGATCGAAGCGAGCGTCTCGGTCGCCAACACTTTGGGAAAATCGACGGGTAACAGAAAGGTCCGCCCGGTTGCCGCAATCTCGTCCAAACTGCGGTACTCGCGTCCCGAACCACGCAACAGGATATCGAGAGAGAATTCATCGGCGATCGCTTCGGCACGGATCGCCATCCGTTCATTGTCCGCATCGAACAAGAAACGCCCCTCGGCAATTTCGCGGGACAATCGCTCGAGTGCCAGCGACGGTTCGGGGCGATTCAAATTCGTATTCCGCTGGTAAACTCGATTGGCATCGCGATACCAAACCGCGTCATACAAGGCTTGCCGCAGCAGTGCTGTGGCCCCCATCGGTGAATTGGGATAGCTGTCCCGTTTCTTGCCGCGTGGCACGGTCAACGTGGCATGCTGGAAAGCATCGGCTTTGAGCAACCGCTGCGGATGATCGGCATCGGTCAGCAGCACCACACAACTGCGGCCTTTCAAAATGCCGCCACTCGGAGCGAGCAGTTGCGTGGTAATTCCCTGGCTGCGACGTTTGCCGTCGTCGGCTTGTTTGTCACCACTCACCCAAGCGGCATGGTACTCGGGCGTGATATTGCGGTTCCAATACCCCGTTCCCTCGACCGCTGGATTCTCAGGAAGATCCACCTCGTGAAATGCATCGATCAAGCCAGCGTAAATTCGCTTGCCCGAGACATCCACTCGTTTGGCACCCGCAGGAACTTCCAAATCGATTCCCACACGGACGATCGTCGTCCCCTGGATCAATAGCGACATAACCTTTGGCGTCGCACCGGGATGGGTGACAACCTCTGCCCCCACAAGCAACGTCGGCGATGGATCGGCTTGCCGTAATTGGTCAATCGGGCGTGTGCTGGCGGCACGCAGACCATCCCCCCCTTGAGCGGACAGCGAAGAGGGATCTGTAAACCCGCAACACAGCAACGCAAGTAAGCAGGCGAAGGGCAATGCTTGCCGCGGAGAGTTGTTTTTCAGACACGTGGAGATCATCTGCACCGCTTTCAGGACGCACAGCAGGAAACAAGGAACGAGCCCGACTGGGGGCTCGCGTCAATGTTAGTCGCTGAACAGAAAATCACCAGGGAGTTGGCAAACATCCCCCTTTGTCACCTTTCTCGATCCATCGAGCGGCAGGAAAAGATCCGTAACCGACGCTCTAAAGTTCCGATCCAAAGATCCGAGCGGCGGTACTAAAGAAACGGCGACGAAGCGAGTCAGGCTCTTTGCGATCATCACACTGGGACTCCATCGCGGTGTACCAATCCTCGAGCTGCTTGAGAACGCGAGGATCATGAATCGCCAGCAGCACTTCGTAGTTAAGAAAAAAGCTGCGCATGTCAAAGTTCGCCGACCCGATAAACGCGACCTCATCATCGACCAATACCGCCTTGGTATGCACGACGCCATCGTGGTACCGCAGCACACGGGCGCCCGCCTCATGCAAATCACGACTGTATTCGAATCGAGCATAATCCGCCGGCATCATGTCGCTCTCGTTGGGAAACATGATCCGAACATCGATATCGCGTCGACAAGCCATTTCGAGCGATCGCATTGCGATGGACGAAGGAATGAAGTAGGGGGTCACGATCCACACCCGCTTGGTGGCTCGTTGAATCGCCGTGATCAACAAGTCTTCCATGACTTCACCGGGCCCATCCGGACCAATCGGAATCACTTGGACACGGCTCCCACCGTCCTGTTCAGATTTCGCGGTTCCCGAATCCCCTTTTTCCAAGTCGCTTCTTTCCAAGTCGCTTCTTTTCGGGTCGTTCGTTTCCGAGTCGCTCTTTTTCGATGGCAACAACTTTGGTTCGCATTGCTTTGATTCAAAACAACCATGGCAGGGAGACTCTTCTTGCAGGTCCGCTTCATCGAGCGAATGATCTCGATTGACAAACCGCCAATCGGATTGAAACACCGCTTCGATTTGGCACGCGGCGGGCCCTGTGATTGCCACACACAGATCGACCCAAGTATCGTCATCGGGATTTTCAGTGATTTCGTACTGCACCAAGTTGGCTCCTCCGACAAGCGCTCGTTTGCCATCGGCGATCACCAGTTTTCGATGATTACGAAAATTCAAATAGGCAAACCGCGATAATCGCGAAACAGGCTTAAACGTCATCGCTTCGCCACCCGCATCACGAACGGTGTCGAGCATTTCGTCGGGCATCAAAAACGACCCCACGCCATCAACCAACAACTTCACGTCGACGCCATCTCGGGCTTTGGCCGCCAGCTTGTCCATAATTTTGTGACCCAGATCATCGTCCGCCATGATGAAGCTAAGGACGTGTAGCGACTCGGTCGCCGAGTCGATCAGCTCAAAAAGATGCTGGTACATTTCTTCGGGCTTGGCCAACAGCTTGACACAATTGCCAGGCGTCGAGGGGGCCAGTCCGCGACGAATACCAATGCTCGACAATCCACAGCGGTCGTGCACTTCGACACTTGGACAAGGTGGCATTTGCACGATGCCACGCAATTCGTGCTCGGCGGATATCTTTTTCCCGGCAAAGATCAGAAACAGGGGAAAGCCAAGCGGAGGACAGAGCAGGATAATCACGATCCAGCCAAACCGTCCGACATGCTTTCGCTCGTCATGACGCATCGCCGTCATGGCAACCAGCATCAACAAGGCACCAATAACCGATCCGACATACCACCCCACGTAGACCATCTTGTTCCCATTTGTGTTCGTTATTTATTGCCCAGTTCCAGCAGGGCGACAAAGACAAGGAGCAAAGGGCATGCCAGATGAAAGACGGGCAAATTACCGAATAAGGGGCTAATCAATGAATGATTCGCTGCCCCCCGGCGTTCGTTTTCGACCGGGCGGCTTGCACTGGACCGCTACAAAACTATCTAGTTTGTGGTGTCGCCGAGCGGGCGAGATTCACAGCGATTAGATTCGCGAGACGTATTGGCCACTCAATCGGCGGATCAGCGAACGCATTTCCAGAACGCTGATCGTGGCCATCACGCGGTGGGCGGGAAGTTCCGTTTTGACAATCACTTCATCGATCGGCGTACTCGATTCACCCACAGCCTCGAGCACCGCTCGCTCGAGTTCATTGAGCAGCAAATCAGCGCCACTGCGAATCGATTGGCCATCGCCCGCATCGATTGGGTTACACATCGGCCCAATCCCTTCGAGCACGTCTTCAATCGTTTGCACCAACTTGGCACCATCACGAATTAATTGATTACATCCGCGTGACATTCGACTGGTGACCGGACCGGGCAGTGCCAGTACCTCGCGATTCAACTCGCACGCCAAGCGGGCCGTGATCAGGGCGCCGCTACGATCCGGAGCCTCGATCACCAAGGTGGCCAGCGACATCCCGGCGATCAACCGGTTTCGCTGTGGAAACATGCCAGCGTGAGGTTTGGCATGGGGTGGATATTCGCTAATCACCGCCCCGGCAGCCGCAATCGTTTTGGCCAATCCCTTGTGCTCGCTCGGATAGATCTCGCCCAATCCGCTGCCGAGAACCGCGATCGTTCGGCCGCCACCGTTGAGTGCCCCTTCGTGGGCGGCCGAATCAATCCCGCGGGCCATCCCGCTGATCACGGTAATCCCCGCTCGTGCCATGGCATAACCAAACCGCTCGGCTTGCTTTAATCCATACGTCGTCGCGTGACGCGTCCCGACAATCGCGACAGCAAGCTCATCGGTCGCCACCAGGTTACCGCTGACAAACAGGATCGGCGGCGCGTCAGGAAGATCAAAAAGCGGTTGGGGATAATCTTCGTCCTCCGACGAGACGATCGTCACATCCTGCTCGGCACACCACTGGATGATCGCGTCGACATCAATATGGTGCGACGCGGTTCGGATCACGTGCACCAATTTGGGCCCGACCCCATGCACCGACGCCAGCTGAGCATCCGCGGCTTGCAGCGTTTTTTCCGCAGACCCAAATCGATCCAGCAGCCCCGTCAAGATCCGCGGCCCCACCCCGGGCAACATCGAAAGCCGCAGCATGGTCTTCGTTTCATCACTGACGACGCGAGATTGTCGCGGGGCTGCGTCCTGGACATCGTCGGCATAGGTCGCCGATAACGCCCCGTCGTCCTGGTGATCATCCGGATCGGGATCGTCAACTCGAATCGGAGCGTCGCCAGGTGTTCTCCCTTCACCCTCATCGGCGTTCAGCATGGGTTCGAATGCCATCAACACGCTCCTCGATCCACTTTGCCATTTTGCGATATCGTGTTTTGACCGCTAACGATTAGAAATCGGAGACGATTTCGTGTCCTTGATACGTAATCAGCGAAGCATAGATCTCCGCATCAATCTGTTCCGAAACAAAGTGGGTGCTGCCATCGGCGAGATTGATTTGCAGTCCACCTACGTGAAACGAATACGCTTCGTTATTGTTGGTCTTGTTGATCACATAAGGTCCCGAACAACTCAGCCCATCCGCCGAGAAACCGTGCATGGGAATATAGTTGCCGGGGTTAGCCCAACCGCCAAGTGAGGCTCGCGAGTTGCTGACATTCACATTGCCGCAGCCATTGTTATTGGTAGAGGGTCCAAGTCGCCCCATCACGAAATACTGGGGACGCCCCGCACACTCGACTAACAACATCGTGTTAGAGAGTCCGTCCAATACGTCACGAAATCGAGTGACTCGCGATGCATGGAACAGCCCTCGGCGATTGACTCGCGGTTTGACATAGCCTGCATCAACAATGTTTTTTGTTATCTCGCCATGAGGAACGTAATCGGTCGTTGCGGTATCCATTCCGGAACCAAGTCGATCGGGCTCGTGGTTATCAGGAGCAGAGGGACACAAATAGGTTTCTACGTGAGTGGCAATCGCATCTTTGTTGCGTACATCGTTCCAATTGACGCCAAAGTCGTAACTTTCGAACAGGGCGGTTTGCTCGACAAAGGGTAACAGCGACGCGGCCCAGGTATGGCTGCGAGGACTCGGTTGACTCTTGCGTGGCAATTGCTGATAGAGGGAATGATAGTTGTGTGACGCCAATCCGATCTGACGCAGATTATTGGAACAACTCATTCGCCGTGCTGCTTCGCGGGCGGACTGGACCGCTGGCAACAACAGTGCGACTAACACGCCGATGATCGCGATCACAACAAGCAGTTCGACCAACGTGAACCCGCTGCGAGACCGCGAACGCATGAACAGCCTAGGGAATGCCCCAACAAAGTTTCCGCAAACTGGACCTGTCGCGCGCACGTGTCACCCCCGTAACTGCGACAAATCCGAAGAAGAAAAGAGTCCACAAGCGACCTGCCGCCCATCCCCCGTGAAGCGTCAAGTATAAGGCGATCCAACGGGCAAAGTCGAGCAACAAATCAAGTTGCGTCGTAATTCGACTCGGTTATGACCGCTTCGGTTTTCGGAAAACGGTAAAAAACCTGGATTGCCACGACCAGCGAAATGGTGATCAACACCGCGCCGGCCAAAAATGGAGCTCCCGGAATCTCGACGGGAGCGGAATCGCCGGTGAAATAATTGAACAAGCCTGCGGTGAAAAAGATCGGGGCGATCACGTTTGTCAAACTGACTAATGACGTCAGCGCGCCTTGCACTTTGCCTTGATCCGAATCGCTTACCGTTCCCGAAATCAAACTTTGAATCGCCGGGCCTGCCAAACCACCGAACGAGCCGAAAATGATCAAACAGGGCATCATCCAGGCTTGATTGGCCAATCCGTATCCTGCAAACGCCACCGCTGAAATCAACGTCCCAAACAGCACTGCGTTGCGTTCGCCATAACGCTTGATAAAGGGACGGACCAAACCACCCTGAACGACAATCGCGGTAATGCCGACCAAGCCAAGTGCTTTGCCATTGGCCGCCGCATCCCAATCGAACTGGTATCCCGTGTACAGCACCCACACATTTTCCAAACCGCGTTGGGCAAGTGACTTGCACAGAAAGACGACCGTCAATCCGACCACAAACGGGTAAACCTTCAAATGGTTCAAAGTGCGGAATGGATTGCCATGAGACAACAAAAATTCACTGCGTCGTTCCTTGGGAAGCGACTCAGGCAAAACGAAGTAGCCATACAACCAATTCACCAGCGCAAGTGCCGCTGCCAAGAAAAACGGCCAGCGCAAATTGTAACTGCCGAGCAAGCCACCGAGCGCCGGACCGATCGTAAACCCGAGTCCGAACATCATCCCGACCAAACCAAAATTGCGAGCACGATTGGCGTCGGTCGAGATGTCGGCGATGTAGGCGTTTGCGGTCGTGATGCTAGCGCCCATCACTCCGGCCAGCAAACGGCCTACGAACAACCACCAAATATTGGGTGCAAAACCTTGAATCAGAAAATCGATACCGAGCCCAAACAGCGACACCAACAATATCGGACGCCGACCAAAGCGATCCGACAGCGCCCCAAGAATCGGCGCGAATAGAAACTGCATCAACGCATACATCGCGCCGATCACCCCGACATAAAAGCTAGCGCCGGACTCTTCCGCTCCGATCAATTCTTGGATCAACTCGGGCAACACAGGAATCACGATTCCGATGCCAAGAATATCAATAAACAGCGTCAGCAGGATAAAGGCGATCGCCGCTTTGCGTTTCGGATGCGGTAGCGGCGATCCGGGATCATCCGAATCTGACAAATCGTTTTTCAAGTCGCTCAATGAAGTCTCGTGGTTTTACAGAGGCTTACAATTGCCCCTTGAATGGATTCAATAAGTTTGTCGCGATGCCGTTTTTGACGATACAGGATTTAGCAATACAATCGCGTCAATCGGTCATGCTTTAGGATACAGCGGTGAACCAACGAGCGACGTCACGCAGCCCTTCGTTTGGATCGTGCTTGGGCCAATACTCGAGCCCCACGTAACCGTCGTACTCGCTTGATTGAATCGCGGCGAAAATTTGCTCGTAATTCAATTCGCCCACGGTCAACTCATGACGCCCTGGGTTTCCCGCGGCATGAAAGTGCCCAATCTTGTCGATATTCTGCATCAGATTATGGATGACGTGTCCCTCACTGATCTGTTGGTGATAGATGTCAAACACCACTTTCACACGCGAGCTGTTGACAGCATCGATAATTTCAAACGCTTCGTCACTGCGGACAAGATAGTACCCAGCATGATCGACCAATTCGTTCAGCGGCTCGATCACAAGCGTGACGCCAGCCGCTTCGAGCATCGGGGCGGCCGCCTTTAATCCATCGATCAGCGATTGGTGCTGCTCTTGACGCGACACGCCGGGGCGAAAGTCGCCGACCTGTGAAATCAACACGGGACAATCAAGCTGTTTCGCTGCCGCGATCGATGCTTCGAGCCCGGCCAAATATTCGCTGCGTTTTTCGGGATCCACCAACGAAATAAACTTGGTGCAGCAGGCCGAAATCGACATGCCATTGGCGTCGCGGTGTTGGATCAATTCGTCGAGATTTTTCTCCCACCAACACCAGAACTCAAACGCCTTGATTCCCGCATCGGCCACGGACTTGACCGCGTCACCCAACGGAACATTCTCGAAAACGGCGTCGATACAGACAGAGGGTTTCAGTTGGTTTGGCATGAATCCGAATTACCTAATTTTGAATTTCAAAGTCGACGATTGGGGGGCGACTCCCGAATGCGACTCGCTTTGCGGCCGCTGAAACCCGCGGCTCGCGTTGGGGGGCAACCGCGTCGGGAGACAATCGAGCTCCGCTCTAAATCCACTTGCGACGCGACATCCCCCTGTTTTCATTCCAACAAGGGCTTTCAAAACATCGTGGCTAGCGGGCGAGTGAATCGCCAGAGTCTACACGAATGCCGACAGCACGCACGAGGGTGCAGCCACTAGGGGGTGGGCAACTCGACGACCAATTTCGGAGCTTCGGCCGGATCGCGTTCGCGGCTGGAAAACGCCAACAAGCTGTTATCCGCCTGCCCGCCAGCGAGAATCAGCGTCACGGAGCGGCTCTTAGCACTCCGCAAAAACTCGGTCAGCACTTCACCTCCGATCGACACCAGACGATCATTGCGGTTCTCCTTGGCGGTCAATTTCGCCTCGGCCAACACAGGCAGCGAGTCCAATCCCCGCTTGGAATACGAGTTCCCCCATGTCAACGCAAAGCGACCCGATTCTTGCCAGCGCTCGGCCGCCGGCGTGTCCACGCCATACAAACGCAACGTTGCATCGGAAGGCCACTCGTCGCTGGGTAGCGTGAGCACCAATTTTGCATCCTGTATCTTACTTCGATCCTTTCCGATCGCCGCGAGATCAAATCGCATGTAGGCATGTTCCAGCTCGGCGCCATTTCGCGTCTGCACCGCAACGCCTGGATTTGTCCCCATCGGATCGCCGCCCCCGGCACCACGACGGACTGACGAATCGGCTCCGTTGCCATCAGCAGAACTGATGGTGATCGCGTTGACGGGAATCGAGGACGACTTGGGTTCGGGAACGGCTGCCGCGGCAGGCACCACATTTTTCATTGAAGCCGAATCGGGTGGCACGTCCGCCAACTTCTCGCGCATGGTCTCCTGTTTGGGAGAGTCTGGTTTCGTGACCGGCGCCGACGACTGCGGCGCCGCGACTTCGGCCTTCGCTGGCGGCTTGGCCGACGGTTGCTTTGCCCTGTTCTGGTTATTGCTGTTCTGGTTATTGCCGTTCCGGTTGCCGCCGCCCGCTTTCTTGTTGTTTTTTTTCGCAGACGCCTCTTTTTTCGCAGGAGGCGAGTCGACTTTTTGGACCGCAGGCTTGGCGTCGTTGGGCTTTGGCTTTGCTGCAGCAGACGCCGCTGGCACGGCGGACTGGGCGACCGGTGATGGGGCACTCGATCCGCTTCCAACGAACACATAGATCGCCACCACGATCAACAGCAATGCCAAGACGGCGATGGCAATGAACGGCCCCACCAGCTTCCAGTCAATATTAGTTTCGGCGGGCGCCGTTTTCGCAGCGGGTCGCTTCGCCGCCGCACTCAGCGGACCTTGGGTCGCCGGGGCGGTCATCGGACTTGGCATCGCCGCCGGAGTCGCTGGCATCGAGGGAAAGGCAAACGGATCGGGAACCTCCTCGGTGACCACTTCGATCGAACTATCACCAAAGATATCGTCGTTCTGTTTTTTGCTGACGACTTCGCTCAAGCCAAGCTGCAATTTATTGATCGCTTGCGCCACTTCGGATTTGGCATGACACTCGACCTCGACACGCTGCAATTCTTCGAGCAACAAGCTTGCCGACGCAGGCCGCTCACGGGCCTCTTTCGCCAACAAACGATGGACCAAGTCCGCAAGCGGTGCGGGGATCTCGGGGTTCAGTTCGCGGATGGGCTTGGGTTTGTGCGATAAAATCGCGACCAATTGCCCCGAGACCGACGAAGACGCAAGCGGCAATCGTCCGGTACACAACTCGTACAAGACCACCCCGAGACTGTACAGATCGCTTCGATCATCCAAGGGATCCGTCCGCGCCTGTTCAGGCGACAAGTACCCCGGCGTGCCGATCACCGAACCAGTACCAGCAAGCCGATCCACCGGAGTCTGTGCGAGTGCCAGACCGAAATCGAGAATCTTGATGCGATCGTTTCCCTCTTCGATCCAAATATTCGCGGGCTTGATATCGCGATGGACAATTTGCTTGGCGTGGGCAGCGGCTAGCCCGCGAGTGATCTGTTTGGCGAAGTCGAGTATTTTTTCGAAACCCAGCTGCGTCTTGTTCAAGTTCAGTGCTTCGAGCGTCTGCCCTTTAAGCAATTCCATTGCCATAAACGGGGTGCCGTTGCGTTCGCCGACTTCAAAGATCACCACGACATTGTCGTGATGAACCGCCGCCATCGCACGAGCTTCTTCGATAAATCGAGCCCGGCTGTTAGGGGTCGCCGCGATCTTTTTGTTCATCACCTTCAAGGCGACGGTGCGTTTCAGACGCGTGTCCTCGGCGCGGAAAACGTATCCCATTCCCCCCTTACCCAACTCACTGATCACTCGATACGAACCGAGCATCCCCAGATCATCCGGTTGCGATGCAGGAGCGAGAAAGTCGTAGACTTGCTGAGTCGTTTTCATAAATTCGCGGTAGGAACGATAAGTTTCTTGTATCCATCCGGGCGGGTTAGTTTAACACGCAAAGCAGTAAATGTGTGCAGGGGACCGGAAAACCCCAGTCTAAATCCCCCGCAAATCGCTTGCTCTGATAAATCGAGGCAATCGGCAGCATCGCAGCATCCTGTCTGACCAGGGCGAGCTGCCACTCCTAGTTTACATTCCATTTCAGAAATTCAGAATGCAAACGACATGCCAGCTCCAACTCGCGTCACGGAGGCGGGGGACCGAAACCAAAGAATTCAACGTAGTGATCCCTCGACATGTTGTCGACGCTGCCCTGGCCAACGATACTGTGAAACCTCCTTGAGCGGCAAAAACCCCCTCAACGGGACACCGATTGACGCTCCAGCTACGGTTCCTCCGCGTAAGGACGGTTCCACTGCGTTCTCGTTCGCCAGTCACTCTCGCTTGCCTGTTTCGCATCCGAGCCTTGCCCCGCATCCACCCGTGGCCTGAAAACCAACCTTGTCCTGACACCTTACCTGTACCTCTTTCCATTCCCTTCACCCCAAGTATCAAGATGAAAAAGCGGCTTAGCCTCACAATCGCCAGCCTTTGCCTGGCATGGCTCCCCTTCGGTTCGCGGCCTGCGGACGCCTTGGATTCCAACCCCACCGACAACGCCAACCAATTGACCGAGTCCGAGAAACGCAGCGGGTGGGAACTGCTGTTTGATGGATCGAGCACCGACGGATGGCGAAACTACAAACGCGATGGCGTTTCGGATGGCTGGAAGGTCGAAGACGGAGCCTTGATCCGTCACAGCAAGGGTGCTGGAGACCTGATCACCGAGGAAAAATTCGACACGTTCGAGCTTTCGCTGCAATACAAGATCAGCAAAGAGGGCAACAGTGGGCTGATGTTCCATGTTGTCGAAGGCGATGGACGCCCGTACTACACCGGCCCCGAAATTCAGATCCAAGACAACAAGGACGGGCACGATCCGCAAAAGGCGGGCTGGCTGTACCAACTCTACAAACCCGGCAATGCTCCTGGCGAAGACACTCCGATTGACGCCACCCGCCCGGCTGGCCAATGGAATGAACTGTACTTGCGTATCGCTAACGACCAGTGCAGCGTCTGCATGAACGGCGTGCGATATTACAACTTCAAACTCGGCGACAAGACCTGGAAGGACCGTGTAGCCGCAAGCAAGTTCGCCAAGTGGGAGGGCTTCGGCGAAGCGGGCAAAGGCCATCTCTGTCTGCAGGACCACGGCGACGTGGTGGCGTACCGCAATATCAAGGTCCGTCGACTCACGGATGGCCAACCTGTCAAGCAACCGATCGACGGAAAACTTGGCATGAAGAGCGTCTTGGCATTCCCAAATTTGCAGTGGGATCAATGGGAAGCCGTCGACGACGCCGGCCAAGTTCGCCCCTTGCGTTTGATCGAACTGACCTATGCCAAAGATATGCCAGAGCGGCTTTACACCATCTCGCAACGTGGCATGATCTGGACGTTCGAAAACAAGCCAGACGTCACCGAGTCCCAGCTCGTGCTGGATTTGCGTGACAAAGTTTACGACTGGCAAAAACGAGGCGCAAACGAACAAGGGCTGCTGGGGCTCGCGATGCACCCCGAGTTCAAAACGAACCAAAAGTTCTATGTCTACTACTCGTTGGCGGATGCAAAAAAGTCGATCATTTCTTGCTTCACAATGTCCAAGGACAATCCCCATCAAGCCGATCCTGAATCCGAAGTGGTGTTGATGGAGATCGACCAACCGTTCCAAAATCACAATGGTGGCAGCATCGAATTTGGTCCTGATGGCTTTTTGTATATCGGACTCGGCGACGGCGGACTTCGCAACGATCCGCACTCCGCCGGCCAAGATCTCGGCAAGATTCTCGGCAAGATCCTACGGATCGATGTCGACAACGCGGGCAACGGCAAAGCCTATGCGATCCCCGCAGACAACCCGTTCGTGAAAACCTCGGGCGCGTTGCCGGAAATCTATGCCTATGGACTTCGCAATCCATGGCGAATCGCGTTTGACCCCGCCTCGGGTCGCCTGTGGGCCGGCGATGTCGGGCAAGAATTGTGGGAAGAAGTCGACGTGATCACCAAAGGCGGCAACTATGGCTGGAGCAGCCGAGAAGGAACGCATCCGTTTGGCAACCAACCGGTTCCCGAAAGTGGCAGCGAACCGATCGAGCCGGTATGGGAATACGATCACGAGATCGGCAAATCGATCACGGGAGGCCGTGTTTATCGCAGTGATCGCAATGCGGATCTGAAGGGCAAGTACATCTACGCCGACTACGTCACCGGCAGCGTATGGGCATTGTCGTACGATCCGGAAACGGGCAAAGCAACCCGCAACGATCAAGTCCTTCCCGACAGCATCCCGGTGCTGGCGTTCGGGCAAGATGCAGCGGGCGAGGTCTATTACCTGACCAACAGCGTCCGCGGCGAGTGCATCTACCGCTTCGACGCAGCCAAGTAAGCAACACTTTAGCCCCGTGCCTGCGTCGAGGGGAACGGCCTGAGAGGCCCAGGATGCGAAGCAAATAACCTAGCGTAGTGGATCTTGCTAAAGATCCTGCATGCGGGATCTTTAGCAAGATCCACTACGAAGAGGCTTATGTTACGAAAAAAGCCGAGTCGTTTGACTCGGCTTTCACGCGTGCGGGCTGCTTACGACTACAGAATGTCGAGCAATTCGACTTCAAAGACGAGCACTTCATTGGGGCCAATCGCCCCCTGGCTGCCGCGTTCGCCGTAGGCCAGTTCCGAAGGGATGTAAAGCATCCACTTCGATCCCACCTTCATTTGCTGAAGCGCCATCTGCCAGCCTTGGATGACTTGGCCGACCATGAATTCCGCGGGGGTTCCGCGAGCGACCGAGCTGTCAAAGACCGTGCCATCGATCAGTTTGCCGGTGTAGTGAACCTTGACCTTGTCCGATGCGGTGGGCGAGGCACCTTTGCCTTCTTTGATCACCGAATACTGAACGCCACCTTCAAGAGTTTTCACTCCTTCTTTCTTGGCGTTCTGCTCAAGCCATAGCTTGCCCTTTTCTTTGTTTCGCAGCATTGCTTCTTCTTGGCGTTGGCGAAGCATCGTTTCCATCTTGCCTTGGACTTCACGCAATTGGTCATCGCCCATGGCAGGCTCGTTGCTGGCCAATCCATCTTTCAGACCCGCAATCAGCGTTTCGAAATTCATGTCTTCGGCTTGGAAGCCTTGGTTACTCATTTGCTGGCCGAGCGAAACGCCCAAGAAATAGCCGATTTCGTCAGCCTGTTTTTCGTATTTTCGCGGCGCATCTTCTGTTTTAGCGGCGTCGTCTTGTGCCATAGTCGAACTCGTCATTAGTGAAAGAGAGACGAGAGCCAACCCGCCAAACTGTAAAAAGGATTTTGTTGCATTCATCAGGTGGGACATTGGTAGGGTTCCTGCGTTTGATAGAAAGGTCATCGACGTGCTTTATACAAAAGCGACTCGAGTTGTGTTACCACGCATCCGAGAGATTCACGCGGCATCGACCGAGATTGCGTTACGGTGCAAATACGATTGCGGCAATTACCATGCCGCCAATCACGGCCGCCACCAACACCAACCGGCCCCAACTGACCTCGGGATTGGTCGCTCGGTTCAGCCGGTCACTGATTTGCTGCTCGAGGATTTGGCGTCCCTTTTCGGTGACCGATTCCGCCGCCACATCCCCCCCTAACGCATCGGGAAGCAACTCCGCGTGCAAATCGTACTTTTCGCCCAACTGCAGCATCACTCCTTGGACCGAGCGAGCGTTGAAGGGACGATCGTCGGGCAATTTCTGCAGCAATTGGTCGATGACCTCGTCGAGTTCGGGGGGGCATTCGGGCAGCAGATCGCGAACTCGCGGCGGTTTGGCACGCAGATGCTGCTCGAACAATTGAGCAAAATTCTCGCCCAAAAACGGCTTCCGACCCGTCAACATCTCAAACAAACAGCACCCCAGGGCGTACAGATCGGTCTTACCCGAAATCATCGCGTCCCCGGTAATCTGCTCAGGCGACATGTAGGCGTGAGTGCCGACGGTCAGCCCGGTGGTCGTGATATCGTTGTCGTGCAAATCGCGGGCGATTCCAAAATCGCCTAATTTGACGACCGCAGACTTGGTCAGAAAGAGATTGCCGGGCTTCAAATCGCGGTGAATGACCCCGTGATTGTGAGCACACTGCAGCGCCGAACAGATTTGCCGAGCGACATCGACAACCACTTGCCAAACAAGTCGTCCTCGCGTCTCGAGCAATTCACCGACCGTCCCCCCTTCGACCAGCTCCATGATGTAATAGAGCTGACCGTCGTCGGCTTCGCCTCCACCGAAGGAGGCGATGATGTTGGGGTGACGCAAGCGTTCCAGAATCGTGACTTCACGGCGAAAGCGAGCTCGGATCAGCTTGTCACGGCTAACACCGGGGTGCAATTTCTTGATGGCAACCCGCTCGCCGGTCTCTTTTTCCGTCGCCTCGTAAATCGTACCGACGGTGCCGACACCCAAAATGGTCCCAAGCACGTAATCGGTGATTTGCGGAGAAGGCACGTCGATTTTCGCTTAACCGTCCTTAGACAGCGATCTTTTCGATCTTGACACGCGTGTGAATTTGGCGATGTCCCGTACGACGCTTGCTGTGCTTGCGCCGGCGAAACTTCTGGATATAGATCTTCTTGTCTTTCTTAGGGCCAATCACCGATGCGGTAACCGAGGCACCATCCAAAGTGGGCGAACCAAGCTTCAAACCGTCGTCAGCGCTAACCGCGAGGACTTTCTCGAAGGTAATTTCGGAACCTTGGGAAAGATCGCGGAAGTCAATGTCAACTTCCATGCCAGGTTCGACGCGGTATTGGCGGCCACCATCTACAACGATAGCGTACATTTATGCACTCTCAAGTGAATTCAAGCGTAAGGGCGTTTTGTCGAGCCGCGTAGTGTATCGATCGATTCACGCCACGTACAGGCCTGTGTTACGCTACAGCCGACTATTTTTCCGCCGTCGTCGCACAAACGAAGCATTTGGGCGGATCAGGCAACCTAATCCTCCCATCGCGTCCCCGAATTTAGCCCAATCCGCCACCGAATTTCCTTCCGCCGGCCCCTCGATCTCGCCGCCCCCCGCCACATCCTGGGCTCCTTGGATTACCATACCCACTGGTTAACGCGAATGAATCTTCTCTTCATCGCCAAGCCGCGATCCGCCCATCCCCCCACCGGTTGAACGCAAGAACCGCTTTACCGCAAGGAACCGAAAACTCCATGTTGCTCCATTGCTCCTCGATTCGATCGACCTGCTGCAAGCGACTTGTCGCCCTAATCCTTGTCTTTGCGGGAACCGTCTTGGCGGGAACAATGCTGGCCATCCCCGCTGCGACCGCCGCGGATCGACCCAACTTTGTCTGGATCATGTCCGAGGACAACTCGAAACATTATCTGCGACATTTCGATCCTGACGGGGCGCCCGCGCCCAATATCGAAGCGTTGGCCGAGCATGGCATCACGTTTGACCGCGCCTTTTCGTGCGCCCCGGTCTGCTCGGTGGCCCGCACCACGCTGATCACCGCCTGTTATGCACCGCGGATTGGCACCCAATTTCACCGCCGCTCGAAAATGGCGGCGATGCCCGAGGGACTTAAAATGTTCCCGGCCTACCTGCACGATGCCGGCTACTACACGACCAACAACAGCAAGGAAGATTACAACGCCCAGAAGTCGCCAGACACTTGGAATGAATCGTCCAGAAAGGCGAGCTGGAAAAAACGACCTGACAAGTCGATGCCGTTTTTCCATGTGGTGACCACTGGATTGTCACACGAAGGGCAGCTGCATTTCCCAGAAAAGGCGATGGCCACTCCGACGCAAACCAATCCTGCGTCGGTCAAATTGCAACCGTACTTCCCTGACACCGACACCTTCCGCTACACCCGAGCCAGCTATCACGACCGCATGACGGCGATCGACAAGGCGGTTGGCGATGTCGTCCAGGAACTGCGATCTGACGGTCAACTTGAAAACACGTTCATCTTTTACTTTGGTGATCACGGTGGCGTTCTGCCTCGCTCCAAAGGCTACACCTACGAAGCCGGGCTGCATGTCCCGCTTGTCGTTCGCGTCCCCGAGCGATGGAAAGACTTGGTCTCGCGAGAGGCCGGATCTCGCACCAATGGCTTTGTCGAGTTTGTCGACTTTGGCCCCACCGTTTTGAACCTCGCCGGAATCGATGTCCCTAGCGGCGTCGATGGCAAAGCGTTTTTGGGCGACGGAATTGACGCCGCCGAAGTCGACGCTCGCAACGAGACGTTCGGTTACGCCGATCGCTTTGATGAAAAATATGACTTGGTTCGCACGCTGCGAATCGGCAACATCAAATACATGCGTCACTTCGAACCGTATTATCCCGACGGACTGCAAAACAATTATCGCTACAAGATGCTCGCCTACCAACAATGGCGACAATTGCACGGCGAAGGAAAACTGAACGAAGTGCAAAGCCAATTCTTTCGCCCCAAAGCGGTCGAAGCGATTTATGACTTAGAGCATGATCCGCACGAGACCCGCAATTTGGCGAGCGATCCGAATACGCAGACGATTTTGAAAAAGATGCGGGCTCGACTGGACCAGCGACTTAAATCGATGCCCGACCTGAGTTTTATCCCCGAAGCAGTGCTGTACGAATCGGCAATGGGGAACCCAACCGCGTTTGGCCAGCAGAACAAGACTCGCATTGCCAAGCTGATCGACACCGCAAATCTAGCGTTATCGCCATTCGATGAATCGGAGGCACAATTACGCAAAGCGATTTCGAGTGACGATTCCTGGGTTCGCTATTGGGGCTTGGTGGCAGCATCTAGCATCGGACCGGACGCCAAGCCGTTGACGAGTCTTGCCAAGAACCATCTATCCGACAAAGAACCGCTGGTCGCGCTACGGGCGATCGAGTTCATGGCATTGATGAGCGACGAAGACATCCGTCCCCAGCTCTATCAAACGATCGAGCGTGCGAGTAACGAGCCTGAACTGCTGCAAATCCTTAACACTGCAGCCTACCTGAACGATTTCTTTGGCGATCGATTCACGATTGACGTAGAAAAGGTGAAATCAAGCATCAAGCTGAGCAAGAAAGGCGAAATCAAAGATCGCCTGGACTATTTCTCGTCAAAGTGATGTGCCGCGCGAGACGACGCAGCAGAGCACTCACCAAAATTTCCACCAAGGTTTCTTCGGTGGCGGGGGTGTCGCTCGCATTCCCAACACGCCGTACTCGTCGCCGTCACCCGATCGCACTTGAGCCACTTTGACCATGGACGCATCGATCAGCTTGGTTAATAGCGGCATCGTCGAATCGTTCTTGCGAACATGCAACTTGCATTTAAATTGTTTGGATGCCGCCATCATCGCCGAGATCGCTTGACGCGGCCCGGGAGTGTCGCCGAAATCAGTGATCACAAATGTGCCGGTCCCTTTTTTGTGGCCCTGCACTTCGGCAAATTTGTAATGGCCTTGCTCCGCGTCGAGCTCATCCCAGCCGTGATACTCCTCCTGCATCTTGACTCTCCACCTGTTGAGTCTGCCGAACTCTTCGCAGCCGCGTCCAACTCAAAACGCTGCCAAGGATTCGCTAAGGAAATAGTGGCGGACGCCGCGCGCTCGCCCTCGATGACATCTATCATCCTTAGGCCTGCCCCTTTAATGCAAGCGAATCCGAGGGCGACCCGATCACTTCACGGCAAAATTAACGTGGACAGATCAACACTGTACCAATTGACCATCGCGAAGCTCGCGGCTTTGCTGAAGCGCCTCGGCAAGCGAGTGGCTGTGGGTGACGACGACCAAGATAACGCCCCGGCTGGTCGGTAAATCAAGCAGCAACTCGGTGACCGAGTCCGCAGTGCGGCGGTCCAAATTGCCGGTTGGCTCGTCCGCCAAGACCAACGAGGGCTGCATCAGCAGCGCCCGGGCGATCGCGACTCGCTCTCGTTCGCCCCCGGACAGCTCGCTGGGCAGATGAGCTCGACGATCGACCAAACCGACACTTTCAAGCAAATGTTCGGCATGCTGAAAACGTTCGGCCGCAGGGCTTCCCTGCGCCAATGCGGGGACCAACACGTTTTCGAGCACGGACAATTGCGGCAACAAATGATGGTCTTGAAAGACAAATCCGACGTGCTGGTTGCGAAACCCTGCCAGCTCTTTCTCGTTTAAGGCAAACGGATCCTGACCATCAATGCGAACGGTGCCCTGATCGGGATGGTCAAGCGTCCCGAGAATTTGCAGCAGCGTACTTTTCCCACAACCGCTCGGGCCTACGATCGCAAGCGAGTCGCCGCCGGCCAGCGACAGCGACACGTTGCTGAGCACCTGCAGCGGGTCGCCCGCCGTTGGATACGACTTCGAGAGATTTTCGACCTGCAAAGAAGTGTCGGTAAGAGGCGTCGTCACGGTTGTTGCTCCCTTTGTGGCCACTTGCCACGCTTAGCCTCGAATCACGTTTTCACATAACGCGAGGCTTGCGATTCCATAAAACGTGTATTCGACATCGGTGGTATCATCGAGCGACAAACCGACAAACCCGCCAGGACTGCGCTGCATCATACGTGCGTACTGCTGCATCGCCCCGACATTCACGACCGACGTCGCATCGAGATCCACCAATGTGATCAGCCCCGTGCATGTACTCAATAGATCCGCAAATGGGATCCGCGTGTTGGCGGTCATGCCCCCTTCGTCGGATTGCATCTCGGACAAAAATTCGATCGTCGCAGTGTGATCCATCGCATCGAGTCGCCCGAGAGCTTTTAGCGTCCCAATCGCCGCGGCAGTCGGATTCACCCCCGCTCGTTTAGCGGCACGAATTTCCAGAAAACCACCCTCGTCGTGGGCTTGAGACTCGAGAAAACGAAGGATCCCATCGACATCGGGAACTGGCACCTCAATCAATTCGTGACACAACACGGACAAAAAAGTTTGATAGGTGCTGCCGGCTCGGCCTTCGGGGGTTTTTGCGAAACCACCATCAGCGGTCCGTAGCGTCGCAAGCAAGTCGGCAATATTGTTTCGCCAAGAATCGTCTTCGTCCGCAATCACCACGGCGCCCACCGACAATTCACAAATTGCGGCGGCAAACACGAGCGAAATCAAATCGATAATCGATTCACGGCGCTGCATGCAGCCACGCAGAAAGCGGGCCGCTTTTTCACCCACCTCGGGCGTCAACCCATCCAGAATCCACAACCCGCGCAACGCAAAGGCGGTGTAATACGGATCACTTTCACCTTCGCGCCCCGCGAAACCGCCATCGTCACGCTGTTGCGTGACAAGCCAGTTCGCGTGAGCCTCGCGGAGTTCGGGCGATAACCCCAGCGCCCCGATCGCCAAACGCAGGGTCAACTCGTGCAGGTAGCTTTGCGGAGCCTCGTTGTCGCTCACGCAGTACCTTGCGGATTGAAGTACTGAGGCTCATTGCCCTCTTTCCACTTGATGTTGCAACCAAGCGAAGGCGTCTGATTCTCACTCGGCTTCTCGCCCGCCAACACGGCGTCCAAAGCGGCTCGCAGATCTTTACCCGTCACCGGTTGGTCGCTCTTGGGACGACTGCTATCGAGTTGGCCTCGGTAAACCAATTTCACCTGATCATCGAACAAGAAAAAGTCCGGGGTGCATGCCGCGTGATACGCCTGAGCGACACTTTGGTCGCCGTCAAACAGATAAGGGAACGCGTAACCACGCTCCGATTTCTCCTTTTGCATCGCCTCCGGATTATCATCCGGATACTTGTCGGCATCGTTGCTGCTGATTGCGACCACCGAGACGCCTTTGGCCATGTATTCATCGGCGAGCGACTTGATGTGATCGGCAACATGCTTCACGTACGGGCAATGGTTACACATGAAAATCACCAGCAGCGCTTTGCCGCCCGACACGTTCACCAACGACACTTCGCCTCCGCCACATTCGGGAAGCTTGAAATCGGGTGCGGCGGTGCCGAGGGGCAACATCGTACTTGCAGTTCTTACCATCAGAAATCCAATCGAGTCACAGGATTGAGGAAACGGCTCGGGCCCCCAAAAAAGCCATCGAGCCGATGTCGTGCGGTGAAAACAATTCCGCTTCGAAAAAACCAGTCGTGTCCGGCGGGGGGCGTATCGAAGCGGGTGCGAGGGGCAAATCGCAGTTTAGGACTGCTGCAATTGATCCAACAAACGTCCAGGGCTACCCATGGCGTGATAACCTCCATCGACGTGCAGGATATCGCCGGTGATTCCGTTGCTATCATCGCCAAGCAAGAATGCACCGGTCCGCGCGACTTCGTCGTGAGTCACGTTGCGGCCCATCGGCGCCATGTGCTCGTACATGGTCAACATTTTTTCAACGCCCGCAGCACGACCGGCCAATGTCCGGATCGGGCCTGCTGAAAGGGCGTTCACCCGTACTCCTAATGGCCCCATATCGTAAGCCAAATAGCGGACCGTGGCGTCCAATGCTGCCTTGCAAATCCCCATGACGTTGTAACCGGGAACGCACTTCTCCCCCCCAAAATAGGTCATGGTAGCTATCGCACCCCCCGGGTTCATGATACCCTTAGCAGCGTTAGTACAAGCGATCAAAGTGTAGACACTGACGTCCATCGCCAATTTAAATCCGGCGCGACTTGTCTCGACGGTATCGCGAGAAAGGTCGTCGCGATCAGCAAACGCGATGGAATGCAGCATAAAATCGATTTTTCCAAATTGTTCCTTAGTGTGATCAAAAACACTGCGGATATCGTCGTCATTTTGCGCATCCATGGGTACAAGAAACTTAGCGTTCTCATACTTGTCGGTGAGTTGCGAAACCCGACGGCGATTTCGTTGCCGTTCGTCATCCGCACGGTCGGGTAAATGAGTAAATCCACATTCACCACCTTGATCCATGATCTGTTTTGCGATGGCCCATGCGATCGAATGGTCGTTCGCCACGCCCAGAATCAGACCTTTTTTGCCTTTGAATTGCATCGTCACTTCATTCCTAAAAATCTTGGCGGTCACGTACAGAGACCGAGTTTTGCAAATATCGCATCAACAGTTTACGCGATTCAACTTCGCGCCGCGTGGCAACGAAGTCACAGGATAACGGGTAAGTACCATCCTCGTCTATTTGTCTAATTTCGCTTGGGAAACCTTTCAATGACCGAGACACCTGCATTGATCGAATCTGACCGGCTCGAGAATGAGTTATCGATTGATATTTTGAAGACATTGCAAGCTGACCATTCCCGCCACGATTTTTTAGATGTGGCAATTCCCGGGGTTTTACAGTCGATGGGAGGAACCTTGGGCGGTTTGGTCAGCCAACGCAGTGGCAAATGGACACCGGAATGTTGGGTCGGCGAAAAATTGCCGTTTCCTTCCGAATTGGTCGGGGAAGCCTTTGATCGCGGCGTCACGATTTCAGCCGACGGATGGCATGCGATCCCGCTGGCCCAACCGCAACGCGGATCCAACCCGGCGGGCGAACCGTCGCCCAGCTCGGCATTGGTGATGCGATTGTCTGACGACAGGAGTCGAGTCGAACCGACCGAGTCGGCTCCGCACACTCAGCCGATCGCAGACATGTTGTCGGCGGCGCTACACCGAATTGACACCCATGACCGCAATCTACAGCGAATCGATCAGTTGTCTTCGGTGCTGCGCGCGGCCGCGCAGTGGCAGCAACTCGACGATGATGAAGCCCTGTTGCAGCGGATCGCCGACACCGCAACGAAGCTGCTGCACTGTGAACGCGCCAGTATCTTTCTGTGGGACCGACGACGCAAAAAACTCGTCGGACGTCCGGCACTCGGTGTTGAAGGCAAACCGCTCGAAGTGGACGACAAAGCAGGCGTGGTCGGTGAAGTGCTCAGCACCGGCGAAGCCAAAATCTGGAACGGCAACAGCGACGATGACGAATCGCGAGTCAACCGCACGGTAGACCGCACGCTCGAATTCCAAACGCACTCGCTGGTGGCTGTGCCGATGTGCAACCCGGTTGCTCATTTTGGTGCAAACACCAAACCGACCGCCCATGGCCGCGAAGAAATCGTGGGGGTGTTCGAAGCGATCAACCGCCGCAACGGTTCGTTCGATCATTCCGACGTCGTGCTGTTGTCGGACTTGGCACTGCATGCCGCCGCTGCGATTCACAGCTTGCAAACGAGGAAATCGCTGACCGATTCGCGTGACCGATTGGTCGACGACGCCGCCTCGAAAACCCAACTGATCGGCAACCACCCTTCGATTGATCAGGTGCGAAAAAATGCACAAAAAGTCGCCGCAACCGACCTCACCGTGCTGGTCCTGGGCAGCAACGGCACGGGCAAAGAAGTGCTGGCACGGCACATCCATTACGAAAGCAATCGTCGTAGTGGGCCGTTTATCGCTGTCAATTGCGCAGCCCTGGTCGAGTCATTGTTAGAGAGCGAGCTGTTTGGCCACGAAAAGGGATCGTTCACCGACGCCAGCCAAACTCGGGTGGGCAAGTTCGAATTGGCAAATGGCGGAACCCTATTTTTGGACGAAGTGGGCGACATGAGCCCCGGTGGCCAAGCGAAACTGCTGCGGGTGCTCGAAGACAAAGTGGTCATTCGCGTGGGCGGATCGCAAACCATTCCCGTCGACGTCCGCGTGATCGCTGCTACCAATCAACCGCTCGAACAACGAATTATCGAGAAACGGTTTCGCGAAGATTTGTTCTTTCGGCTGAACGTTGTTTCGCTGACACTTCCTTCGTTAGCCAAACGTGGCGACGACATTTTGATGTTAGCCAACCACTTTCTGCAGCACTTCGCCTATCAAATCGGGCGGACCGTTCCGACCCTCGATGCCAATGCAAAATTGACGATGTTGTCGCATCCATGGCCTGGAAATGTCCGCGAGCTGCGAAACACAATGGAACGCGTTTGCTATCTGTGCAGCGGGGATCGGATCGGGGTTGATGACTTGATGTTGACCGGAACCTCATCGCTGACCTCGGGCGGGAATCGAGAAGCCTCGTTTTTGTCCAGCGCCCCCCCGTCACTCTCCGATGCGACCCGAATCTACCAAGTCGCCCATATCAACCAGGCGATCGAAAACTGTCGCGGCAATATGACCGAAGCGGCGGAGCGACTCGGACTGCATCGCTCGAACCTGTACCGCAAAATGCGTCAGCTTGGGATGCCCACCTCGGGCGAATAAACGCGAGCATTTCGCTTGGCCAATGCGTGCATGGGACCTCGGCGTCCCTGGGCTACCACCTTTCCCAAGCATCTCGGATCGCCTAAAAACGGGGCTCTGCGGCCCATCGTGAGCCGTCCGCAACGCCAAATCCACCCATCTCATGCTGCGGTGGAGCGTCCCCTCTCAACAAGCCCCCCATCGGTCATGCTCGAACCTCGCCGCACGCTTTACGGATCTCTCGACTGTATCGTCATTGACGGAGGCCCGTCGCCGAAAGTCCTGGTCGTTCTGTGTCACGGCTACGGAGCCCCCGGCACCGACCTCGCTTCGCTTGCGTTTGAATGGATCACGCTGCTGGGTGAGGACGCCGGTGATTTCCGCTTTGTTTTCCCTGCCGCTCCGCAAACGTTGGCCGAAATGGGGATGCCCGACGGACGTGCGTGGTGGCCGATCAACATGGCTCAACTTGCACAACATGTTCAATCCTCGTCGTTTAGCGAACTGCACACCGCAGTCCCACCGGGAATCGATGAAGCTCGACAAACGCTGAGCGACAGTATTACGGCGATGAAAGCAGAGATGGGCGTCCCCGACGCTCCGCTTGTGCTAGGCGGATTTTCACAAGGCGCGATGTTGACGCTCGATACGGCACTTCGCGGGACAATCGATCCTCCACAGATATTGATCCTGTTTTCTGGAACATTGGTCTGCCAATCTCATTGGAACGCGTCGCTCAGCCGACTGCAACAAACCCGCGTCTATCAATCCCACGGCAACGTCGATCCCATCCTGCCTTATTCCAGTGCCGTCGCATTGTCACAGTGGTTGAGCGAAGCGGGCATCGAAACCGAATTTCATTCGTTTCGTGGAGGTCACACCATTGATGGTGAATCGATCGAGACGACTGCCCAGTGGATGAATGCCTTGCCGCGTGATGCCTAGCGGACTCGTGCCATCGCCGTTGAAATCGGAACGACGCGACTTAGAATTAGTAGTCGCATTCCATGCTGGAACTGCTCGATTCGGGAGTCCAATCGATTAGAGGTCGATGATGGGAGTGAGATCGCAACATCACGCAAACCAGCGAGGGGATGGGAAGCTCACGATGGGTGGCCATCGAGATCACCGCCAAGTTGTACGAGACCATTGCAGCGTGCGATTTCTCTTGCGCGGCAGCAAGACCTTGGATACACCCTCGGATCGTGCCGCGATGCGCCAGGACTTCGTCATCCTCAACCTGTTTGACTAATAACGAGGATGTGACCACCAATTGACGCTGCTCGTCGGCCAAGGCTCTTGCCGAAGCGCGGTTTGAACGATCCAAACGCAATTTACTTAATGCGTTCTCCGATTTTCGGAAAGCATCCGCCAATTGAATCTGACGAGCGGTCTCAAAGTCACTCGGCAAGGCGTCGAGCAGATGTCCGACGATCAAATGCTCTTTCGCAATCGCTTCGACCAAGCATTCAAGTGACGCATCACAGTGCCGCTGCATCTTGGCTAGTTGACGATATCCCGCAGCAAGCAAGGCGAGACCAGCCAACATCGCCATCGCGAACATGAACGCAATGATCTGTAGCAAAATCCCCCCCTTGATTAACTCAGTGCTAATTTGAAATATCATTTGTAGCAGATCCTACTCCTCGACGTAATTAATTGAGTTCCTTCTTTTTGACCGGTTTGCATAAAAAAAATCTTGCTCGTTCGCAATGAAACCGGATCACGCCCCCCCTCTCGTTTTGCTGCAGTAACGGCAAGTCACACAGGCCCCCCGTGATGACGACGGAAGCCGCGAAGTCGAATCGAGAAACAATATAAATCTTGGTATTATTTCAACCTTGGTATATTTTCATCACGTCAACTCAGCGATCGTCCTGTCATTGGCCTTTAGCACTGCTCATTGGGCTTTAGTACTGCGGGGTAGATCGCTGCTAAAACATTCCTCCCACGCCATTACTCAGTTTTGAACATGCCTCAAATTGCAAGCCGGCGTCCGACGCCCGCTGAAACCACATCGCCCTACCATCGAGAACTGATCGAGCGAGTCACCGGTGACTGTGTCTTGAAGGCGATGGACAACCAATTGTTTACGATTTGCGAGCTCGCCGGCAGCCTTTGCGCCGAACAGCTCGACAAGATCCACCCGCCGTATGGATGGACAATTCGCCAAGTCTACGAGCACTGCAGCAATGCCGAGCGAGTGTTTGGTTATCGCATCATGCGATTTGCTGCGGGCGATGCGACCGAGCTTCCTGGATGGGACGAAAACGCGTATGCCGACAGCCGCTTTGGGCTCGGCAATTTCCATCAAATCGTCGGCGAATTGGGGGCGCTTCGGCAAGCCAATGTGGCCTTGTTGCGGCGAATCACTCCCAACGCCTGGGATCGCAGCGGTGTCGCCGAGAAACAAACGGTCACGGTCCGGGCGCTCGCTTGGATCGCGGCGGGGCATCTACAGCACCATTTAGAAATTGTTGCCGATCGCTGCAACGTTCCGCTGAAAATGCAACCCGCGATGGAGACGCGTCTTCCCTGAAACCGGGTAAGCCGCTGAAAAAACGGATGGCAACATGACAGACGGGGGAAACGCAAAATTCGCGTTATCCCAGGGGCGATTGAACCGTACTGGATTCCTTGGGCCCATCGTGGATTTCAGGCCCGTCTTGATCTTCATACTCGCCCTGCAGATCCAGGTGCGTTTTCATCGTTGCCAATAATGCGAGCAAGCGGTCGGGGTGTTCTTGTCGATCCATCAACGTGTAAATCAGCAACAACTCGCGTAGCCGCAAAGACGCGTACAACGGATCGGGCAGCGAGACCTGCGACAAATCAAGATTCGCGTGATAAGCCAACAGATGAGCGGCATTTTGTCGGTCACAAACGCCAAAACCATGCGTCTTAGGATACAGAAAGTGATTGCTCAATCGCCACAACAACGCGATGATCACGGCGAGTATCGCCAGCTGGAAACCGGTGGCGATGACCAGCGGAATCGGACCGGACGCCCCCGCACCGTACAAGATCATCGTCCGCAATTGATACGCGGCCATGATCACGATCATCACAGACAACAATGCAAACACGGCTGCAATGAATCGTGTCGCGATCCCCAACGCTCGGTGAACGACGGGACGATTCGGCAGCGGCGGCGGTGAATAGGGTGACGACAAAAATCCCTCCCCTTTTAGCAAACGGCTTAAACACGATGTCGACGAAAAATCGCTCTCGAACTCCTCTTGCCGTGCTCTTGCTGGGCATGCTGCTGTGCGGTTCGCCGGTCAACGCAGCGACAATGGAACGCTATTCGCTCACGTTTGGAAACTCGACTGGTAACACGACGGGTGGTAACACGACGGGAAAGCTGGGTGCGAAGAAAAAGTCGGATGACCGTGGCGAGATCAAGCTAACGGACAAACAGCTTCAAATTCAGATTTTTTCCTCCGTCGGCATTGGCCAGCTGAAACTGCATCGCAGCGCCGCGGAAACATCTTGGCCGAAAACCGTGCTGTTGTTGATTCAACACAAACCAGGAAAGCCGCTCGCTGAACTCGAAGGATTCACACTACGAGGTAAATCCATCCTGATTCAAGGGTCTCGGCGAACCAGCGGTGCGATGGATCAATTCATTCTGACCGACGAGGGTACCAAATTCCAGAACTTACCGTCCCAAAAAGCCAAGATCCGAGTTTCGCGTACGAAAGACGCGATGCGAGTGGAGATCCCCGGCGAATTGCTCTCTGCTGAAACCGAGATCGAAATCCAGTGGATCGATTACTATCGCTCTTGAGCGTATCCCCGCTTCCTTTTTCACCAACCTTGTTCGATTTTCACCAGCCTTCTTCGATGCCAAACGCCGCCCCCAACGATCGATCTCAAAACCCCGACCTGGAAAAACTGCATCGTTTCGCCTCGATGCTCGATGATCGTTTCCACATTCCAGGAACCAATATTCGGTTTGGTTTGGACAGTTTGATCGGCTTGATTCCGGGAATTGGCGATGCAGCGACCGCGGCCAGCCATGGTTATCTGTTTTGGCATGCGTTCCGGCTGGGCGTTCGCAAGCGAGTGTTTTGGAAAATGTTGTTCAATGCACTGCTGGATATGTTGGGCGGAGCGATTCCGGTGGTCGGGGACATTTTTGATGTTTATTGGAAAAGCAATCGCCGCAACGCCGACCTGATCGTGCGAGAGCTAAAAAAACAAGGGCAACTCGGTGGTGGACGATCACCCAAGACGTGATAGGTTGTGGGGGCTCGTCATATCCTATCTGCCTGCTCCGCATTGATGAACTATCCGATGGACTTGCTCGCTTCAGCTGTGGAAGAAACGCCGATCGAACCCGCATCGGCCGGAATCATGTTGTTATTCGCGGCGGTGATGATGGCGACCTACGTCGGCGTCGCGATCGAACGGTTTCACAAAACCGTCGCGGCGCTCTGCGGGGCCGCCGTGCTGGTGGTGCTTGGCATCACGTTGGATCTGTTTCCCTACCCCAAGATCTACGACTTTCTAAAAGAAGATCTGAATATCTTTGGCGTGATCATTGGCACGGGAATCCTTGTCGACGTCGTCGGCAAAAGCGGATTGTTCCACTTTTTGAGTATGTGGATCGTGCGTTTAACGGGCGGCCAAGCGAGCAAGTTGTACCTGACACTGTGTTTGGTGACGTTCCTGTTCGTTTCAGTGCTGACCATCGTCCCAGCGATGTTGATCCTCAGCTCGTTGGTGCTCGTGATTTGCCGATCACTCGACTACAAACCTGCTCCGTTACTGCTGAGCGTCGCTATTTGTGCCAACAGCGGTGCGATCGCCACGTTCGCAAGCGGATTGCCCAACATCATGATCGGGACCGCGGCGGGGATTCCGTACATGCAATTTTTGAAAGTCTCGCTGCCCTACGCGGTCGTCAGCCTGTTCATCGCGATTGCATTTTTGCGGTTCTTTTTCCGCAACGAATTGCCTTGGAAACAATCCGCCGAACAAAAGGCGGCACTGCAAGATCAAATCGATACGTTTGATCCGTGGGCACTGGTCGAGGATCGCAAAATTTTATTGCGAAGCGCGACCATCTTGATTTTGACCGTCGTCGGCTTTGCGCTCGCACAGCAATTGGGCGTGGGCATGGATTTTGTCGCCATGGTCGGCGCGACCGCCGCGCTGCTGTTTGCCGGCAAGGGAGTCGAGGATGCGATTCACAAAGTCAACTGGACCGTGATCCTGTTCTTTATGGGATTGTTTGTCATCATCGGATGCGTCAAACAAACCGGCGCCCTGGGTTGGGTCGCCGAGCAAGTGATCGCGTTGTCCGACAACGAGCTGTCGTTGCTGGTACCACTGCTTGGCATTTTTTCAGCCGTCGCCAGTTCGATTGTCGACAATATTCCCGTCGCCGCCACTTTGATCCCGATCGTCCAAGACATTTCGGGCGACGCGGTCCCCGCCGAACCGTTGTGGTGGACACTGATCATCTGCTGCAACCTTGGTGGCAATGGAACGCCGATCGGATCGATCTCGTGCGTGATTGCGATCTATGCATTAAAACGCGAAGCAGGGGTACACATCGGCTGGGGAACGTTTCTAAAACTCGGCGGCAGCATCATGTTGGTTCAAGTTGCCGGGGCGATCGCCTACGTGATGCTGGCTTACAACTTGGGCTGGATCCCCGACTTACCACCTCTCGCCCATTGATCGATGGAAACAAAATGAATAACGAATCTGAATCCAATGACCTCGATCGCGAAGTCGATGCATCGATGCGAATGTTCGAGCGATCAAAAGTCGGTCAAGCTGCCGCGATCACGCCGATCGTGCCCGCGCGAGTGCTGTGGGTTCTCGATGGGTCGCCACAAGACGAAACAGGATTGGCGTCCGCGACTTATCTGCGTGAACGCTTCAACATCGAAACGCTTGTGCTTGATGCGCGTGACAGCGTCAGCGGTGAATCGGAATTGGCCGCCAGCATGTGCAACAAGATCTCGGGAGCTCGCCCGATCCGTTCGGCCGAAGGCGAAGCTTACGAAAAGATCCTCGCATCGCTGGATCACCATGATGTTGATCTGGTGATCGTCCCGTGTCCGTTCGGACGCTCGTTCGACCACGTTGGTACCGACAGCGCTGGAACGGTGATCGACGTGCTACTGAGCCGTTGTCCTAAACCCATCCTCGTCAATCGACGTGGCGACCAAACGCTCGACGAATGCTGTCACACCGTATCGATGATCGTGGGCAGCGAATGTGACATGGAACAACGTGCCGCCGGTTGGGTGTTTGGCATGGCAAATGAAAAAGCGACCGTGACCCTCAATCTTGTGATCGAGAAAGAACATTTCGAAAACATCCGTAGCATTCTCGAAGCGATCGATCCGGAAAAACCGTTTGAGCCCGAACAATTCAGCGACGCATTAACCAAGACTCACCAAACGATCCACGCGGCCATGGCCAAAACGGCGACCCAGCGCAGCCTGAATTACCGCTTGTCGCCTCAAGCCGGCGAGATCGCACCACCTAATCCACTGAGTGACAAGCACAAAATGTTGCTCGTCATGCCGTTGGAAGTCGACGATCGATTTGGCCAGGGGTTTGTTCAAGACCGCATTCGTCGCAGCCCGCACCCGGTGTTGGTCGTCCCGGGACATATCGCAGCGAACTAACCCCTGGTCCTTTGGTAGATGCCGCCCAAACGGCGATCATCCAGTGATCCGACGTGATCTACTGGCTCAACATATTGCGATACATGCTGATCCCGGCAGGCCCCACCAGGACCACAAAAATGCCTGGGAAGATGAACAAAACGAGTGGAAAAATCATTTTCACCGCCGTTTTGGCTGCTTTTTCCTCGGCAATTTGGCGTCGTTTTGTTCGCATCGCGTCACTCTGAACACGCAACGCGCTACCCACGCTTGAACCAAACTTATCGGCCTGAATCAGAATCGAAGCCAACTGCTTTAGATCATCCACGCCGCTTCGTTGTCCGAGTGCACTGAGCACCTCGCTTCGCGGGCTACCAAACTGCAATTGTTGGTTGGCCACGTTGAACTCTTCACCGATTTGACGATGACTCTTCTTCATCTCTTCGGACACCTTCCGTAGCGCCTGGTCCATCCCCAGACCGGCTTCGACACAAACCACCATCAAATCCAACGCGTCAGGCAGTCCTAGGAAGATTTTCTCTTTTCGTTTCTTCGCCAAATGTCCGAGCACGAACTTGGGCAGCATAAAGCCAACGATCAAGCCGCCCAGCAATTTCACCAACATGCCTTGGGTCAATCCATCCGTAAAAATGCCCAGCACGCCCCCCAAAAACAAGCCGACACATGCGATGATCAGCTGAATTCCCTTGAACACCACTGGCGCGGTATCGCGGCGGAATCCGGCGTTCATCAACTCGACTCGCAACGCTCCCATCTCTTTCTCGGTTCCGGTCACGGTATCCTTCAGCGGTGACGTGGCCTTCTCGAGCGCCGCAGCAAGCTTCGCGTTCTTATCTCGTTTCTTGTCGGTTTCGGACAACTCGCTCGGTGCACCTCGCGTGCTACGCATCGCATCAAGTCGAGCTTCGGCGCGAGGCTTGCTGTCGCCGCTAACGCGTCCGAGCACGACCCAAGCTACACCAGTCACCCCCACAAAAATTGCGATCGACGTTAGCGTCACTGGATCCAAAGCGAAGGCGAGAATCGTGAATGTATTCATGATAGACAGTTCCTTACAGAACTCGTTCAATGAGATTTAAAATTCAAGAGGACTGAGTTGCAAACCGGTTGGAAAACCACCGCAACGTTCGGCTGCGGCAATGACTTAGGACGCTACACTTTGATCGTGATAATTTTCTTGATCATCAACGCACCCAACAACTGCGAGAAAAGTGCACCGCCGAGCATGTATTGACCATATTCGTCGGTGAACAACATCATCACGTAGTCGTAATTGAGTTTCAGCATCACGATGAACAACACAGGAGGCAGCGCGAGCAACACCGCACCACTCATTCGTCCTTCACCGGTCAACGCTTGGATTTGACCTTGAATTTGCAGTCGTTCGCGAACCAGATGGCTGATCTTGTCGAGAATTTCAGCGAGGTCACCCCCGGTTTGACGCTGCAAGATGATAGCCGTGGCAAAGAAGCGAAGGTCCATGTTCGGCACACGAGCCGCCATCCCCTCAATCGCTTCCTCGAGCGGAATGCCAAAGTTCTGCTCTTCAAAAGCGCGACCAAACTCGACCGACAACGGCGCTTCCATCTGCTTGGAAACCAGATCAAAACCGGCGTTCAACGAGTGTCCCGCACGGAGCGAACGCCCCAGCAATTCGAGCGCCTCGGGCATTTGGTTACCGAATTTGTTCAACCGCCGCTTGCGTTTGAAAATCAGCCATCCAATCGGCAATGCAACAAACGCCAAACCGACGATCGGTGCCAACAAAACGGGTAACGGTGAAACTACGGTCACGACGACTCCGGCACCGACCGCAGCAAAGCAAATCATCGCGAACTGCATCGCGTTCATGTTGATTTCAGCTTGCTCGAGATAGTCGTTTAACCCCGGCACTTCTTCCAAGAACTTTGCCAACGGGTTGGTTGAGTTCTCGCCACCGTTGAGCAACAACGATTTGAAATCGGATTCCGGGTTGTTCGTCGCCCCACGGCGCGAAGCCATTGCAGCCAGTCGGTCTTCTGCAGACGTCGAGTCCGAATTTGGCATCAGAACGTTGATGGCAAATGCAACCAACGATGCAACAAAGACACCCACGGCGACAATGATGACGATTCCGCTCATGACAAGTAAGCTTTAATTCTCGAGGAAGTGGTTCAGATGTGCTCCGGTGTTCGCGTCAACGCGGCGGGCACTTGAATACTCTGTTTACTTTGTTTTTTTCAGTCGGGAATGTCGGCGAGGAATCAACCCTCGACCGACACGATTCCCCCTAAGGGGTTTATGCAGGCATGATCACGCGTTCGCGGAATGCACTCGCGGGCAAACGCACGCCGGACGATTCCAATTTGTCCATAAACGATGGCCGGACTCCGGTGCACTCGAAGTGACCGAACGCCTTGCCATCTTCGTCCACGCCTTTTTGGACGTAGCGATAAATGTCTTGCAGTACGATCGTGTCCTGCTCCATGCCCACCACTTCGGTGATCGCCGTCACACGACGAGGACCGCCTTGCAAACGGTTTGCTTGAATCAAGACGTCAACCGCACCTGAGATTTGTTGGCGAATCGCTTTCACGGGCAAGTCAAAACCGGCCATCATGACCAGCGTTTCCAGACGAGCGATAGCGTCACGAGGTGTATTGGCGTGAATCGTTGTTAGCGATCCATCGTGACCGGTGTTCATCGCTTGCAGCATGTCCAACGTCTCACCACCACGACACTCACCGATAATGATTCGTTCAGGACGCATACGCAGTGCATTTTTGACCAAGTCGGTCGCGGTCACCGCACCGGTGCCTTCGATGTTCGGCGGACGTGTTTCCAATCGCACCACGTGGTCTTGTTGCAGTTGCAATTCCGCCGCGTCTTCGATCGTCACGATACGGTCTTCGTGGCCAATGAACGAGGAAAGCGTGTTCAGCAGCGTCGTTTTACCAGAACCGGTACCCCCGGCGATAATCATATTCAAACGTGCTTTGATACAACCTTCTAACAACATCACCATCTCAGGTGTGAAGGCTTTGTAATTCAACAAGTCTTCGAGTTTCAGTGGATTGCTACCGAAACGACGAATCGAAACCGCAGCTCCATCAAGCGCAAGCGGAGGAATGATCGCATTGACACGCGAACCGTCTTCCAAACGAGCGTCCACCATCGGACACGTTTCGTCGACGCGGCGTCCCACTTTACTAACGATGCGGTCAATGATTTGCAGCAGATGCTTGCCGTCACGGAACTCGACGTCCGTCTTTTGCATCCGGCCGCCTTTTTCGACGTAAATGTTCTTGGGACCGTTAATCAGAATATCGCTGACCTTGGGGTCTTTCAAAATCAACTCGAGCGGCCCGAGTCCGAGTACTTCGTCAAGCACTTCGTCAATAATGCGATCGCGTTCCTGACGGTTCAGCAGCGTGTCTTCGGCATCACAAAGGTGCTCGACCACCAGGCGAATTTCGCGAGTCAGCGTTTCGCCCTTCAGTTCCCCCACACGCGAAAGGTCTAGTTTGTCGACCAATTTCCCGTGAATGCGACGCTTGATCTCTTCGAACTGATGCTGACGATTGACTTCAGGTTTGGCTGTTTGTGTACCAGATCGCATGACTGGAAGTTCCCCGGTGAATGCTCAGACAATGTTTTATTCGACTTCGACTGCCATCCCTGTTTCCAAAACAAGGCTCAGATACGAAGCACGCCGCGTGAGCCATCCCGTGCCATGATCCGCTCGCCGCCCGCCAACAAATCAGTGGGGGGGGGGTGCGGTAACGTCATGATCGAATGACCCACGAAAACATAGACCACGATTAAGGTACAGGTCGCCCAAACCGCACAAATTACGCCAGAAGGTTCCGGATAGGGAAAATTTGCCGAAGCAATCCGACGTGACTCCACCACAAGTCACGTCGCATTGTTCCGGTTTGTTCCGGTCCTAGCGAATGCAACGACAGCCCCAGCGAATGCCACCATAGAACAGCCCCCCAACGAAAAGCCCCCTAAAGGAAAGGCACGCTCATGGCCAGACACAACTCGGTCGGTAGCGGGCAGTTGAGAATTGGGGGGGAGGATGTATTGGCGATGCGACTGCCAATATCCAAGAAGACGCTTTAGCGAAAAACGATCGGGCGAAAAGCGATCGGGCAGCAGGGCGTCGCGTGCGGAACTTGAACCAAGTCACCGCCGCGACCGCCATGCGAAAGTCGTTGCGACTTTCGTTACATCATTTCTTTCGATGGCACCGATGGCATCGTTCACTTTTTTCGGCAGCACCGATGCCGCGTGAACTTACCAGATGCGGACACGTTCCTCCGGCGGCAGGTACAAGGGATCATTTGGCTTGACGTCAAACGCCTTGTACCAAGCATCCATGTTGCGAACGATTCCGTTGACACGATACTCACTCGGGCTATGTGGATCGGTGATCAATCGCTTTAACAACTCTTGTTCGCGATACAAACGTCGCCAAATTTGCGACCAGCCTAAGAAGAACCGTTGGTCCCCGGTCAACCCATCGATCACGGGCGCCTCTTTGCCTTCAAGCGATAGTTGGTAGGCCTCGTACGCCAGACTCAATCCGCCCAGATCGCCGATGTTTTCACCCAGCGTCAAGTCACCGTTGACGAAGTTGCCTTCGACCGGTTCGAATTCGCTGTACTGTTTCGAAAGGACGGCGGCACGACGCTCAAATTCTTCGCGGTCACTCGGGGTCCACCACATTCGCAAGTTGCCATGGCCATCGTACTTGCTGCCTTTATCATCAAATCCGTGGCTCAATTCGTGGCCGATCACCGCTCCGATTGCACCGTAATTGACGGCATCGTCCGCAGCCATGTTGAAGAACGGAGGCTGCAAAATCGCGGCCGGAAAAACGATCTCGTTCATCGTTGGGTTGTAGTACGCGTTGATCGTTTGCGGCGTCATGTGCCACTCGTTGCGATCAATCGGCCCGCCCAGCTTCTGCAAATCTCGCTCGTGCTCGAAATTAGCCGATGCGATCACGTTGGATGCCAACGAATTGGGATCGATACTCAGTTTTGAATAATCTTTCCACTCGTCGGGATAACCAATTTTGGTGGTAAACAATCCCAGCTTCTCGATCGCTTGTTTTTTCGTTCCTTCGCTCATCCAATCTCGCGATTCAATCCGTTTCGCGAAGGCTTGCTTCAAGTTTTCGACCAATTCGTTCATCCGTTCTTTTGCTTCAGGCTTGAAATGCCGCTCGACATAAACTTGGCCCACAAGCTCGCCCAACACGCCGCTGGTCGTGTTAACCGCTCGTTTCCATAGCGGCTCTTGCTCGGTGATCCCGCTGATCGCAGTGCTATGGAAATCGAAGTGACGCTGTTCAAGCGATTCGGTCAACTCCGATGCGTAGGCATCAATCAAATGAAATTTCAAATACGCTTTCCAAGCTGCCAAATCGGTCTCGGCAAACTGAGTTGCAAAGGCATCGATGTAACTCGGTTGGCGGACGACGTACTTGTCTTGGTCCTCAAGCCCGGTCGCTTTCGCATAAGCGGCCCAATCGAAATTGCCAAATTTCTCGGCCAGTTCAGCAGCGGTCGTCGCGTTGTAGGTTTTGTCGGGATCGCGATTCTCGGTCTTCGACCACTGAGCCTCTGCGATCGCATGTTCAATTTTGTAGACGCTTTCGACATCGGCATCACTTACCGAACCAAACTGGCTTAGCAAATCGCGAATATAGACTTTCAGCTGCTCGCGAAGCTCGATGTAACGTGGTACGTCTTCGAGATAATAATCGCGATCCGGTAACGTCAAACCCGCCTGAGTCACGTACACGGTGTACTGATCACTCTTTTTCGCATCCACGCCGACGAAGGATGCAAACGGACCGTATACGCCGTTTCTCGACAAACGGCCAAGCACCTTGGCAAGGTCTGCTTTGGATGTTGCCGCATCGATCGTGGCAGCCAGAGGCTCGATCGGCGAAATCCCCGCCTTGTTTCGCGATTGCATGTCCGTCACGCTGCGGTACAAGTCGCCTACCTTCTGGGCGGCCGAGCCCTTGCTGCTATTTTTTGCCGCCGACTCTTCTATCAACTCGCGAACTTGCTCGCGAGTCTGATCGTTCAAAATCGTGAAGATGCCGTAGTCCGACTTGTCTCCAGGAATCTGGGTTGTTTCCAACCATTTCTGATTGGCGTATTTGTAAAAGTTCTCGCCTGGCGAAACGTTCTCGCTAAACAACGACTTGTCGATCCCGGAAACAGCGGACGTCGCCGATGGATCCGTTTGCTGCGCATGAAGCGTTGCCGATGTTATCGGACTCGCGACACCCCACAAGCACGCGCTCGCTAAAAGCGAAATTCGATTGAAACCTATCAATGGTAGTCTCCGACTGGATTGAATTGAAACGTGAGCGGTCCAGAGCGTCCGCAGTGCCAATAGAGCCGAAATCCAGTGCAGCCGAAATCTCGTCGCGTTTGCTCGAAATCATCGTCCACCTTGGCTCTCGGGAACGCCGCCCCCCTGACCAAACCGAGGCGGCATTCTATCCGAAAACGCCGAATCGCTTTATCCGGCGACGCGAGAATCTTGACAGTTTGTTTGCTGTGACCGCCAGCGGTATGATGAATAGACCACCCGGGGACGCAAGGGAGTGGCCATGTGATGGGCGACGACGATTTTCAACATCAGCGAGAACAATTGATCCGCGACGAGTTGCCGCAGCTCGGCATCCGGGACGAAGCGGTCCTGCAAGCGATGATGTCGGTACGCCGTGAAGATTTTGTGGATGACAAGAATCGCGAATTTGCTTATCGCAACGCCCCGCTGCCGATTGGTTTTGGACAAACCATTTCGCAACCTCTGATCGTCGCTTACATGATCGAGGCGCTGCAGTTAGCACCGCACGAGCGAGTGCTCGAAATCGGTACCGGTTCAGGCTACGCCGCCGCCGTGCTGTCGCGAATCGCAAACGAGGTACTGACGGTCGAGCGACACCCCAAACTAGCCGATTCAGCACGAAAGCGACTGAAACAACTCGGGTACGACAATATTCGCGTCTTCCAGTCCGACGGGACACTCGGCTTACCCGAGCACGCCCCGTTCGCAGCGATCATTGTCGCCGCTTGCGGACCATGCGTGCCGCCCCCCTTGCTTCAGCAACTCGATCTGGGGGGACGTCTGGTCATTCCAGTGGGCGAAAAACAAGGGTCCCAAAAACTGATTCGCGTGATTCGGCGAGACGAAAACGAATTTAAGCACGAAGAACTCGGGTTCGTCCATTTTGTCCCTCTGGTGGGTGAAGCGGGTTGGTAGCAATGTGTCGGCGGCATGTGTCCGTGACTCCATCGCGGTGACACGCAAGCGGCGAGTCAAGTCGCCTGAACCGAGTCGTCGCCCCGATCCACTTATTGAGTTGCATGTTCGAGTTAAAAACGCGTTCCTTAAGTCGTTTGTGGCGAATACTTTAGAACCTCCATCGAGCGAAGCATGGGGTGGGAAGATGAGACCTAAACGATTGTGAATTAACGACTCAACAGCCACACGAACGGCTCGGTCGACGAGGGCAGACCCCAGGTTGGTCTTGAACCGGTCCCACGGATCACGATACACAAGAGTCGCAGCAACGGGTTTCACCGTAACCGCCCGCATCGCGAGGTGTGCCGCCGGGTGACAATGAGAAGAATTTCGCCCGCTTGCTTGGCCGCCTCCGAATTGCCCTCCTTGGATGGACAAAAGTGAAGATTAGAGAGTACGAGACACCGCTTTCGGGTGAAATGGTCGATCGGCCTCTTCCTTCGAATTTAGATCCACGTCATCGAGCACGATTTATTGCGCTCCAGCATGAGCGTTTAGCTCATCCCAAAATTGCGAATTATGAAGACGCGGAAGTCCGAGGCCGAGGTCCCGCGTTTTCGCAGGGGCGTCCGATCGCCGAATCGCTTGCGGCAATCCCCTGTCTTGATCGCTGGTATCGTCGACACGGGCCCACCAAGGCTGCGATCGAATCATGGCTCAGCCGGCCCCAAACTCTCGACTCGCCTGCGGTTTGGATCACCGACGACTGGTGTTCCAATTACTATCACTGGATGTGTGACGCCTTGCCGCGACTTGAATTGGCAGCGATGCACTGTGACCTTCAGTCGATGACGCTGTTGTTGCCCGCACAGCTTCGACGCATGAAGTTTGTGGCGGAATCGCTGCGCACCTATGGGCTCAAAGAAGTGCGTTTCCTGCATCGATTTGAGCGAATCCGCTGCCGCGATCTCACGATGCCCTCGCACGTCGCGTCGTGCGGCAATGTTCGTCACACGATGATCCAGGCGTTGCGAAAGCGGTTCTTGAACCAGATCTTCTCCGGCGAAGCGACGAACGCGTCTTTAGCAGCGGACATGACTTTAGCAAGCGGCTCGCCAATCGAAACATCACGAATCTACGTTAGCCGTTGCAACGCTAAGCGTCGACGCATTGAAAACGAACAAGACATTCTTCCCGTCTTAGCCGAGCATGGTTTTCGCACCGTAGTGGCAGAAGATCTTAGCTGGACACAACAACTACAAATTTTCTCTCAGGCTCACTGTGTGGTCACAAACCATGGTGCCGGTCTGACCAATATGCTGATGATGCCTCCGGGATCGAAAGTACTTGAAATCACTGGCGATGAAACCTTCAGCGTCCCTTGTTTTCATTCACTCGCTGCTGCATCCCAACTCGATTATTGGTACTTGATCGCCGACAAAGCGAACGTACGAAAATCGTCGCATGATGGTCACTTGCGGGTAGCCCCGTCAACGCTGGACCGCACGCTCACCGAAATGCTGCAGGCTCGCAACGCCCACCATCCTCCGCAACGCCAAACGGCCTAGTGGTTTGCCCGAAGCTCAATCCTAACGTAGTGGAGCTTGCTAAAGCTCCCTGCAGCTTGAGCACATAGAGGATCCTTCGCAAGAACCACGACCTCAAAGATTCATCGCTGGACGTGCCCTGTTTCGCGATCCCTGCCTTCGTGAAAATTTGCGGGTGATCCTCACTCGTACTCGCGAACGATGTCCAGGTGCACTTCACGCATCGGAAGCCAAAAATCGTTTTTCAGTTTCGGGTCGTTCGAGCGAACAATGTTCAAACTCACCTGCAGTTTTTTGAGCGCCGTATCAAACTGGCTCTTCGTGCACCCCAGTCGCGTGATCGCTCGCTTGCGAAGCGGACCGGTGTAATCAGGTTCCAGTCGGATGAATTCGTAAACTTCTTGGACCAGCGGATCTAGCTCGCCAATTGGCTTATAGGCGACGGGATAGTGATGTTCACGAAAATGCTGCATCTCCATCAGCACCGCATCGCCACCGGGAACCTTTCCATAGAACACCGCATCGGGATAAGTCTGCGGAATTCGCGTCTTCCAGTCCCAAACGGCCATGACCTTCGGACTCCAGCCTCCTGCCTTGGGTTTCTTTTCAGACAATCCCGTGTTGTCCCACAACGAAGTGTACGGAGATCCTTTGCTGCCGAAGATCGTACAAACCTTCTGCTCCAGTACAAACTGGTAGGCCTCATCGAATGTCTTGATCATAAAAAAAATGGCTTTGCTGCAGAAAGAACGGAAAGCCTGGGATCGGCAGAGCCCCTCGGTTTTACAACCTAACGGCGGGCTCATCCACGGGGAACCACAATCCATCCCGCAGCAGGGGCCGCGATCAATCGTATCGACTTCGGGACAAATTCGAGGGTGTTGTCGCGGAGCGGCGAGGGGCCGCCTCGTCTCGATCGGCCTTTTTTTCACACATTTAGCGGACGATTTACGCCGCGAGCGCACCCTGAGTCGCTGAGATTTGGGTGCAGACGACAAAGTGCCGATCGCGATCGGGGTTACCCTCGGATGCCTCCGCGCAAACGGCGCATGAAGCCATCAAACCTAAGAAGAATCGGTGTGTGAGACGATTCTGGTTCTCGTTTCGCACCCATCTAGGTTACAATCTTCGTACCTACCGTCGGGGAACGCCCCGTTAATCGCACCTTTCCTAGCCCCCTGTGTCATTGTGCGAGCTTGTTCGCATGACAGCCCAGACAAAACCAAGCGACATCCAGAAAATGAATCGCAGCTTCTTTGCAATGCTAAAACACCCCCTGTCTGTACTCCTGATCACCTGTTTTATCTCATGGACGATCGCGACCCCATCGGCCAGAGCCGACCAGTCCTTCGGCTTCGAGCCCAACGATGTGGTCGCCGTATACGGCAATGGTCTCGCCGACCGAATGCAGCATGACCCATGGGTCGAAACGATTCTGCAGAGCCATCTGAAAGGGATGAACGTCCGCTTTCGCAACATGAGCTTTTCAGGCGACATGGTCAACAAGAAACCTCGTAGCAAAGGTTTCACCAACGATGACGAGTACCTGCAACACGTCGCGCCTGATGTTGTATTCAGTTTCTACGGATACAACGAGTCGTTCGCGGGACCGGGCGGCGCGGATGCCTATCAAGCCGAGTTGGTCAAACTCGTTCAGCGATATAGCGCACTGCGGCGTGAACAGGGCGAAGATCTCCGATTTGTTCTGTTCAGCCCCATTGCCTATCAAAATACCGGCAATCGGCATCTTCCCGAGGGTACCGAGCTGAATGCGAATTTGGCGGTCTATACCGAAGCAACACGCAAAGCGGCGGAGGAAGCGGGCGTCACCTTTGTCGACCTGTTCAACCCCACCATGCAGTTGTTCACATCCAGTGCCGAAACGTACACGATCAACGGCATCCATCTGAACGCAAACGGTTATTACCAACTTGGCGGAATCATTTCGCAAGCCTTGCTGGGTAAGCCGGCTGCCGAGAAAGACGAGCTTGGCGACATCTATGCCGCAGTCAAAGACAAAAATTGGCATTGGCACAATCGCTATCACGCCACCGATGGCAACGACGTCTGGGGCAGCCGATCGACGTTAACCTTTGTCGATGGCCAAAGTAACGCCGACGTGCTGAAGCACGAATTGGTGATGCTAGACGTGATGACCGCCAACCGCGACAAGGCGATTTGGGCAGCTGCCGAAGGCAAAAAACATGTGGTCGACGACAGCAACGTCCCGCCACCCGTGAAAGTAATCTCCAACGTCGGCGGAGGTAGCAAAAGTTCGAGTGCCGAGAAAGAAGGCAGCATTGATTACCTGAGCCCCGAAGAATCGATGGCGCAGATCAATGTTCCCGAAGGTTATCAGCTGAACCTCTTTGCATCGGAAGTCCAATTTCCGGACTTGGCTAATCCTGTGCAAATGCAGGTCGACGCCAAGGGGCGATTGTGGGTTGCCAGCTGGAACACCTACCCCAAGTGGGAACCCGGCAAAGAGATGAACGACAGTCTGATGATCCTCGAGGACACCGACAAAGACGGCAAAGCCGACACTCGCAAAATCTTTGCTCACGTCCACAACCCGCTTGGATTCGAATTTTGGAATGGCGGCGTCATCGTCACCTCGGGCCCCGATCTGTTGTTCCTGAAGGATACCGATGGTGACGACAAAGCGGATTTGCGTTACCCCATTCTGCAAGGACTCGGAACCTCCGATACGCACCATGCCGCGAACAATTTGATTTACGGTCCTGACGGCGGAATCTATTGGCAAAGCGGTATTTTCTTGGTGCACAACCACGAAACGCCATGGAAACAAAACCTCACCATCGGCGATTCGGGGATGTACCGTTTCGACCCTCGCACCTTTGCCATCACGCCGCATGCGGCCAACGCTCCGAATCCACACGGCACCAGTTTTGACCGCTGGGGTTACTGCTACGCCAACGATGGTACCGGGGGCCGATCCTATCAAGTGCGTCCCGAAGGCAAGGGTTTCAAGATGCATACCCTGCTGACCAAAGAATTCCGTCCCGTTGCGGCCAACGCGATTCTTTCGTCGGCTCACTTTCCTGAGGAATTGCAGGACGATTTCCTGATCTGTAACACAATTGGTTTCCTTGGCGTCAAACAATACTCGCTCGATCGCGAAGGAAATGGCAAGGACCGAGCGTTCGGAGAAGTCTGGGGAACCCCGGGGCTTGAATTGCTCAACAGCGATGATCGCAACTTCCGACCGACCGATGCTGTCGTCGGTGAAGACGGCGCGTTGTACGTTTCCGATTGGCACAACGCCATCATCGGTCACATGCAGCACAACATTCGTGACCCCAATCGTGACCACAAACATGGTCGTATCTTCCGGTTGACCGTGAAAGATCGACCACTTCAAAAGCCAGTCGCGATTGATGGTCAACCGATCGCCGCACTACTGGAAAACCTGAAACACCCCGTCGATGGCGTTCGTCATCGGACCCGGGTCGAACTGAGTGCTCGCGACTCGGACGCCGTGATCGCAGCTGCTCAGCAGTGGATCAAAGATTTTGATCCGAACGATGAAACCGAAGCCCACCATCTTCTCGAAGCCCTGTGGTTGCACCAACAACATGGCGTGCGAAACGAAGAACTGCTCAATACGCTGCTCAGTTCGGACGTCAAGCACGCGGTCGTCGCGGCCAAGACGGTGAAGCATTTCTGGGAAAACGTGGACGCCACGGGAGCGAGTGGATTTGCGGCGAAAGCCGAAGTCGAGTTTGTTAAGTTCAATCCTCCGAAACACCTCAAAGGGGCCGACCGCAAGGCATACAAGTTGGGGGCAGAGGTCTATCAACGTGAATCACACTGTGCGACTTGCCACCTAACGCACGGTCAAGGAAGTGCGAACGTCTATCCACCGCTGGTCGGCAGCCCCTGGGTCAACGGCAGCGAAGAGCGACTGATCAAGATGGCACTGCACGGCGTGTGGGGAAAAATGACGGTCAACGGCAAGACGTTTGACCCGTCGCGTGGCGTGCCACCAATGACCGCGTTCCGTTCGTTGTTGAAAGACGAAGAACTGGCAGCCGTGTTGACGTTTGTCCGCAACACGTGGGGCAACCAGTCGTCGCCTGTCAGCGCCGCCAGCGTCAAGAAGGTTCGCGAGCAAACGAGTGATCGCAGCACGTTCTGGAAACCCGAAGAACTGCTCGCCGAGCATCCTTTGGAAGAAGCCCTCGAATCGAACAGCCCGGAAACCAAAGAGTTTTCCAACGAAGCTTTGGAAGCCGAACTGTTGAGCGCATCGCCTGCCGAACTGGCCAAAATTGCCATTTCCCGCGGCAACGTTCAGCGAGGCAAGAAGCTGTTCTTTGAATCAGGTGCGGCCTGCTTCGCCTGTCACGAACCGCCTAAGGGCGCCGCTCGACTCGGTCCCGACTTGGCCAAGATCGAGACCAAGTTGACGGCCGAGCAATTGGTGGACTCGATTCTGCGTCCATCAAAACTGATTGACAAGAATTATGCTCAAGTCAGTGTGCTCACCGTGGAAGGCAACGTCTATACCGGCGTTCGTGTCTCGGAGAACAAGGACGAAATGGTGTTACAAAACCTTGCTCAACCCGAGCCGATCAAGATCAAGCAGGATGACATCGAAGAGGTCGTCGAGTCCAAGGTGTCGATCATGCCCGAAAACTTGACGCGTCAGCTGAGAACCCGCAAGGAGTTCGACGACCTGATGAAGTACATCCTGGAAATCCGCAAGCGGTAATCGCAAGCGGGCCGATGAATTAAACAAAGCGGCGCGGGGACTAGTTCCCCACGCCGCTTTTTCATGCGCGGTCGATAGGTGAATACAATCGCAGCCGCGATGGATTATCTAAAACAAATATTATCTCACCTCCGAGCAACACGACGAGGAGACACTTTTGTTCGACAAACGGCTCGGCATACCGTCTAATGAAAGGCAGCCAAAAAGGATGTCACGGAAGATGCATTTGCATCGGCGGTGATGGTAGCGATTGCTGCTCGGCCCCCATCCCGGCTTGTCCGGTAGGTGCCCGCGTTTTTTTAATTAACACACACGGTGGCAACAAACACACTACCCCGGTTGGCTCGCCCAACCGGAATGGAAAGTTTTCCTGATGCCCAACCCAGTCTATTCCCTTGAGCAACTTAAGCCCGCTTTCCATCTGCGGTACACGTGGACTGGGTGGCCCACTTCGGGGACCAAATTTCCTTCAATGCCAACCGAGATCTTCTTTGATCCGCTCGACAGTGCTTGGAAATCAGACAGTCTTCGGCGAATCGCGACCGTTTGGGAAACAGACAAGATTCAATTCACTTTTGCCACAGTCCCCACCGTCGCACCCACGCTATTTGTCGCTCGCGTCAAAGGACGCTTACAACATGAGCTGCGATTAAGTGGAACGCCAGTGAAATTCAGCCGTAAGGTTGCATTTCGAGGAATTGGAAAAAACCATACTCGCGAAGTTACAAACTATATTCACAAACAAGTCGAGAAGGACGCATTCATTGACCGACGTCTTTTAGAAATACTCAAGCAATTTACAGTCATTGATCGCTCAGTAGCACTCGATAAACCGAGCGAATCCAACAGTGGGCGTTATTGGTACAACCTGCATATTGTTTTGGTCGTTGCCAATCGACGGCGTATTCGACTGGAACACGAGTTTGCAAAACTGGACCGTGCAGTGCAGGCGACTGCAACAAAACATCGTTACGGAATAGCGATTCGCGCATGGATGCCAGACCACTTGCATGTAGCGCTGCGTGGCCCCATCGCAGAGAGCCCGGCAGAGATCGCTTATGCAATCATGAACAATACCGCATTCGCAATGGGGCAAAATGCAATATGGCAACCGGGCTTCTACGCAGGAACTTTTAGCGAGTACGACGTTCACGTAGTAGGTGGATCGCACTGACCAGCAAAACTTGTTTTCCGGTTGGGCAAGCCAACTGGGGAAAAGGTTTGGCGACCGAAATATCTAATTGCAAAACGTTTGCTCCTGCCAGCAAGCTGGCAGGGGGCTTTTGCAATTCTGTGGCGGCTCGCATCTTAACCGCAACGAAAAATTGCCTAAATGTTACTTCGCCTCCACAAAAACACGTTGCTCTACTGCGCCACGGCTTCGAAAATTGCGATGCGTCCGTCGTTGCGTTTGCCCTTGGCGTTTTCACCGCCATTTGGCCATGAAAGGACAACGCCGTACAGCTTGCCGTCCTTTTCCACTGGACAGAATCCGTGCATGTGGTGCATGTACTCAAGCTCGTCGTAGGTTGCTGGAATCAGTGAACCGGCGGGCTTGCCGTCATTCATTACCAACACGGGAGCGACCCCGTTGGTCATCGACAATGGATTCAGCAGCGGCAAAAACATGCTCGAACCGTTATGCGAGATATTGCAAGGGTTCGATCCCTTAGGCAACTCGACGTAATACTGTTTGTCTGCTCCGGGTGCCTTGATCTGTGCTCCGCTGGCGGTGAAAGCATAGACGCGGCCATGGGCACGCGATGCGACTTCGACAATTTCTTGGCCACCCTCGGTAGCGACTTGAACACCGTGTGCGGTGTTAAAAGGTCCACCCACATTCTCTTTTCCGCCCCACGCTGGACCGCCCCATTGCCACTGGCCGTCACGCAACTCGGCCGACAACGCGTAATCGCCCGGAGCATAGCCGATCACGGTGACCAGTCGTTTTGCTTCAGGAAGGTAAACGACATCGCAAGGAGTGAATCTGCCACCGGCAGCGAAATACGAATTGACGGTCGGATTGTCAAACTCAGTGCCTTTGGGTTGTTTCAGATTGGCGACCACTTTGCCACGCTGCGAAACAACTACTTCGCCGGTGTTGGTCGATGCAAACGCCCAATACGACTGGCCATCCATCACGAAGCAGTCGGCTCCGTGAGCGTTCATGCCACCGGCGAAGACCGAATCTTGATCCTCAACAAGTTTCCATTCTTTCAATTTGGCATCCAGCGTTACCAAACCATGTTTGGCAACCACCGTCACGATCTCGTGGGTCGTCTGATCGACGTCCGCATTGTTGTGCAAACCACCTTTGGCCGCAGCAATCATCGCATCGGACTGCTTGCCCAGTTCGGGACGATGCTCCCAGCGGTAGGTCTTGCCGTTCGCGTTAAAGGTGTTTTTGGCAGTGGCTAAATCAACTGCTGCGGAAGGGTGATTTCCAGATGCATCATGGTCATGGTCGTGTCCCTCGTGGGCCATCCCCTGTGAGGAAATTCCAAATACGAATGCGATGGTGAAGCAGAAAGCAGCTCGGGTGTATGGCACAGTAGCAGACTCAATTGAGGAAGGAGAAGGGACAGGCAGAGGGGGCATTGTGATCAAAACCACGCCATAAATCAATCACCGCCTCCGTCCGCCCCCAACGCAGCGACATGCCGGAAGCGGCCGATTATCAACAATTTTGGCGAAAGTCTCAACAATCTCAGCACCGCTTCGCTTGGCTCAATTTTCAAGGGCAACCAAGCCAGCAGGGACGCAGCACCATCCAGAAAGCCCGCCCGCAACCTTACCCATTCTACCAAAAAGGTGTCCGACACCTTTTTTCACGCCGATTGCTCACATCGCCGCTATCATTTGCAGCGGCAAGCCCGTGAACTGCGGACCACGCCGGGTTAGCGGGTACTCATCCCGTTTTGTTCGCAGTGAACGAATGATCGCATTCGATGAATGACGCTGCGTACGATCGCCCCAAGCCAGAGCCAAACGTTGCCATTTTGAGCTAGCAACCACACAACGTTCACCGAGCTTTCAAAGGCAGCACTGCCAAGGTAGACTTTAACGCTCCGACCAAGTGACTTGTTCCTTCGCCTCTCGCTTTGCCTCTCTTCTCTCGGCTGCTGCGTTGCCTTCTGCTGGATTCCCAATTCTCCTTTCTCGCGAATGAAAAATAGACAAGGAAGATTGCGGTGGTTGTGCGGATTGTCGGCGGCAGGGTGCAAGAGTTTCAACGAATTGCGACGGTAACACAGCGAGTCCCCCGTCATCGCTCGTTCCCGCGTCCTAATCTGGTTGCAGATCGATATCCCCGCCCCAAGAGCAAGTTGCACTCGACGACTTGCCTTGGCGTTCGGCGATCACTCATGCAACACAGCCAGCTTCATGCAATAGATTCGAAAATGACAATCAAAAAGTTTCTCACACTCACTTGCGGCGTGATCGTGCTCTCTTCGGTCATGGTTTCGATGCACGAAATCCGTCCGGTTCAGGCGGCGACACCGAAAAGCTTTGGGTTGCCCGATTTTGAGATGAAAGGCACTTGGGTGTTCGCAGAATCAACGACCGACACCGGCATCCCCATCGAAAATCCGAAGATCGTGTACATCGAGGGCGTGCCGTTTGTCGTGGGTAAACGCAAAGGTCGATTCGAGACGTTTCAAGAAACCATGTTTGCAGGCGGCGACACCTACATCCGCCTGAAAACGATCAAGCTGATTCAGCAAGTTCCCGACTCGAACCAGTGATGTCGACCGCTAGTGCCCACGCCCCCGAGACACCGAGAAAGGTTAAAAGATGATCGGTTAAAAAATGAAGACAACGCAAGTCTTGCAGACCCAATCGTGACTCGGCATGGCATTCAATTTTTTTCTGTCGCACCAATTTTTCTGTCCTTCAGCTTACGGCCTACCGTAACGGAACGGGAGGTGAGAACCAGTGCAGCAAATCCAACCGAGGTTTACGAACGCAAAAGCCATACCAGCAGTGGCGAACAATCCATGTGGTGTGGGGGCTGCGAGCATATCGAAAAAGAGCCGGTAGATTCCCAAAAGTAAAAGGCAACACATGCCCCCAGCAAGAAATCGAAATATCGGTCGGACACCGTTTGGTTTCATGCGTGTGGGCTTCGGCTTGATTGAAAGGATCGAGGTCGGTTCGTATGGATTCAAAACAGGAAAGTTTTTTGCATCAAGCAGTTCGGATAACGAAATGCGATCTATGGAGGCACAGGAGGTGCATGCATAGATCGTGCGTTGAACTTTGTCGCCGCACTGGAGTACGCTGCGGCTCGGATCAGGACGGCTGATCCGCGAGAAAGAGTCTACTAGATAGGACTCGGGACAGGGGGCAGAGCGAAATTCCTGGTAGGGCCAGTTGAATCGGTGATGACAGTTGCGGCTCGATGTGCTTTGCACTTTCTACCTGCGTTTCGATGTACCAATCGTAAAAATCCGAACCATAGCAAGCGGTCCAGAACTGGCGATGGGACGACTGTTGCCGCTGGGCGTACCAGCTCGGACATCGCTTGTGCTCATGCCAGAACAACTCGCTCCAGGAGGGTTTGGGGCTTTCGCTGATCAGTTCCATCCGGTCGCTGCCGCACTGTTCACACAATAGGGCGAACTCGCTATTTAGCTCGGGTTCATCGTCTGTAGCGAACGAAGTTTCTTGCGTCTCAAGCTGCTCACGACAACGTGATAGATAATCGCTTCGGCGATTGTTACTCCAGCCGCCCCAGTAGCGAGTCTTTGTCAACTGATCCGGTTGAATGTGAAGACTCCAGCGCCGCATGAACTCGCTCACGCTGAGGGTGACCTGTTTGCAAGCCTCTTGGTGTGTCGTGTCCGCCAGTCTTGGGCTATCGCAAAGGTCCAGGGATTGGAATTGCCCACGAAAAGTTGACAGTGGACCGGTCTTAACGGGAAGGTAAATGGTGCGTC